>JAHECK010000065.1:0-9626 GCA_024641785.1 Flavobacteriales bacterium
AATACAATACCCAATTGGGTGCGATATCTATTCATCTTAAAAAGTATACACTACAAATAAATGCCTAAAGCACTAAATAACAAAACCGAAAGATAAATGAATTGGATTTTTAAAATATAAATATCTATGTTTTGCAAATAAAAGCACAAAGCACTTAACTCAAAATCCAAAACACAATTGAAAATATAAAAAATTAAAAACCGGTAAACTCTATTCAGAGTGTACAAGCTAAAGCATTGAATTTATGCAATCATGCATTTTAGCATATGAAATTGTATTTTTGCAGCCTAATTGAGGAATATGTCATCACTGAATGAATTAAATGCTGTTTCACCTATAGACGGAAGATACAGTCGCTATACTAAAGAACTTAGATCTTATTTTTCTGAACAAGCGCTCATCCGCTATCGCGTTTTAGTTGAGATCGAATATTTTATTGCCCTTGTTGAGTGGCCACTTCATCCTTTGAAAAAATTCGACAAATCCCTATTTGAAAAATTAAGAAAGATCTACATCAATTTCAGTGAAGAGGATGCTTTAAAAATTAAAGCTGCTGAAAAGATCACAAATCATGACGTGAAGGCTGTTGAGTATTTCATTAAAGATCAATTCGATCTTTTAAAAATTGCTGATTATAAAGAATTCATTCATTTTGGACTTACGAGTCAGGATATTAATAATACCGCAACGCCATTACTTTTAAAAGAAGGAATAGCAAACTGTTACATCCCCTTAATTGAAAAAATAATTGATTCACTGGTTTTGAAAGCCAATACCTGGAAAAACGTTCCGATGCTAGCCAGAACGCATGGTCAGGCAGCTTCACCAACTCTTCTTGGGAAAGAACTGATGGTCTTTGTAGAACGATTAGAAGCACAATTAGATCAGCTAAACGAAGTCGCATATTCGGCTAAATTCGGAGGGGCGACCGGTAATTTTAACGCTCATCATGTCGCTTTTCCAAAAATTGACTGGATTGAATTTTCGAATGATTTTGTAAATGAAAAACTAGGTCTTTCACGATCTCAATATACTACCCAGATAGAGCATTATGATAATTTAGCTGCGCTGTTTGATGCCTTAAAACGAATCAACACCATTCTAATAGACTTAGATCGAGATGTTTGGACCTATATTTCTATGGATTATTTTAAACAAACGATCAAAGAAGGAGAAGTGGGGTCATCTGCCATGCCTCATAAAGTAAACCCGATCGATTTCGAGAATTCTGAAGGAAATTTAGGAATGGCTAATGCACTTTTTGAACATCTGAGTGCAAAGTTACCGATCTCACGATTACAAAGAGATCTGACCGACTCGACTGTACTACGAAATATTGGCGTTCCAATTGCCCATACTTTAATTGCATTTCAATCCTTATTAAAAGGTTTAGATAAATTAATTATCAATGAAACTAAAATTAGAGAAGACCTAGATAATAATTGGGCCGTTCTTGCAGAAGCAATTCAAACGGTTTTAAGAGGAATTGCTTATCCTAATCCATACGAAGCATTAAAGGAACTTACCCGGACCAATGCTAAGATCACAAAAGAAACATTAGCTGAGTTTATTGACGGACTGGAAATTGAGGATGATTTAAAAGATCGCTTAAAAGCACTAAGTCCTGATAAATACACCGGGATCAATCAATTTTAAGATTTTCTATATCGTATTCAGCTTCATAGGGAACAAACATCATCAGCCATATTGCTCTAGAAAGGCGATATATTCCAGGTAATAAAGCAAAAAGTAAAGTAATTCCTACTGCTAAGTAGATCCAAGGGTTAATGCCTCCAAAAAGCACAAAAGAAGCAACAGCAACAGAGATCCATAAGGCCACAGTAAGTCCATAACTTACATACATTGCTCCGTAAAAAAAACCGGGTTCTTGCTCGTATTTGAGCTTACAATGCGGGCAATTTTCATGCATGTTGGTTATCTCACTAAAGCGATAAGAAAAGCCACCAACAAAGAGCTTCCCTCTATGACAACGAGGACATGTAAAATGCATTACAGAATATAACTTTCCTCCTCTTTTAAACATCCTGACTTCCTAAAATTATAAATAACAGTTCATAAAATCGCAGTGTAAATTTAGTTATCTTCTTTGGAAATTAGAAAGTAAAAGTGCCTTTCTATTGTACAAATGCCATGAAGATAAGAACTATTAAAAAAGTACCGCGGAGGACGCAATGCCCGATAAATCGGGTCGCTGAGTTTCGCGGAGGATTAAACTAAATACTTATTTTTAGAACTATAAAATTTGAGACAAACTCTGTTTTCTCCGCGTTTCTTAGCGTTCTCCGCGATACATTTCATTTAATACTTCATGCTTCGAGCTTTTTCTTCCTTCCCACGCTTGCAAATTCCCTAAAGGGATTCCACCGCACTATTCCTTTTTTTACATCGTGCATCGAGCACCGTGCAAGCGAACATTTATTTTCTTCAGTCTTCCGTCTTTTTTTATCTTCCACACTTCCAACCCCCGTCTTCGGACCTTTTATTTTTTCTTCGTGCTTCGAGCTTCTAATTCCCCGTTAATAACTTTGTTAAAAATGAAGTTGCTTCCTTTGTCTATATAAGCAAGCTTTCATGCTATTTTTGATAAAACCTTTAGCTACTATGCTGGGAATATTTGGAAGAAAAAAATTAGGTGAGGATCAACTCGCTCAGATTTTCGTTAATGCAATGATCAATATGGCTCAGGAAGCTTTTCCTGATGTAGCCGACATGATCAATGATGAACCTTCCTTTATCGAATGCCCCGAATTAAATCACGACGGTTACATTCCCTTTCTCTTTGTTATTATTTCAGGAAACTTGAAATTTTTACCAAAGCAACTCAATGGGGATCATTCTAATGAAGTACTCTCAAAGATCTTCGAACAATTGGCTGAGAAATTTGATACTACTCCGGAAGGAATAGAACAACACATTAAAAAGTATCAAGCAGAGTTAAATCGCTTAAACCATCCGTCGAAAAATACCTTGTACGGAATGTCAAAATTATTTTTCCATCTTTATGATCTTTATCCTTTTCAGGATGATTATTATACGCGGATCCAGGCTCAAAACCCAATTGTATTAAAAAGAATCGATGGGGTTATGAATGCCTTTTTATGGGATTGGGATGTGATCAATGAAGAATATAAGATCGTTTCCTAGATTTATTTCTTCCCTTCCCATTCACTAAAAAACTGAGCCAGATATTCTTCCATAAACAGATGCCTCTTTTCTGCTAATTTCTTTGCTGTTTCAGTATTCATCCGTGTTTTAAGAAGCAATAACTTCTCATAGAAATGATTGATCGTTGGAGCGCTGCTATTTTTGTAGGTTTCAAAATCTGTATGCAGAACAGGCTTTACTGAAGGGTCGTACATCAATCGATTTCTATTTCCTCCATAGGCGAAAGTTCTTGCTATTCCAATTGCCCCTATCGCATCCAATCGATCGGCATCCTGAACAATTTTCCCTTCTAATGAACTCATCTCGGTTTTTACCTCTGCTCCTTTAAATGAAATCTCTTTTATAATGTTTTCTACCTGAACGATCACTTCTTCATCTACACCATGAAGTTCCATCCATCTTCGTCCTTCTCTGGGTCCTGCACTATGGTCACCATCGTGGTATTTATGGTCTGCAATATCATGTAACCAGGCAGCTAGTTCAACGACAAATGAATTGGCCTTTTCATGTTCGTTAATCGTTTTTGAGAGTTTTACGACACGATATATATGCCAATAATCATGACCAGCTCCATCGTTTGCCAATAATTTTTGGATGTATTCTTCTGCTTTTATAAGTATATCTTCTTGATTCAAAGTGTTTTAATTAAATGTTGAAAAGTATGGGGAAAACCATAATTCAAGTGATGAAAATACGACTATTATAAAAGTATTTTTAAATAGATTCTTAATTTAAATCATTGCCTATGATGGATAGCATAAGAGTTTTAATGGAAGAAGTTGAAAAATTAGAAGAAACTACAAACGGCTATATTCAAGCTTTAAATCAACTCGACAGTCAAATAAAGTCCATCGCTATCAAGGCATCAAAGGGTCAAAAATCTGCCCTGAGCAAATTAAAAACACTTCAAATCAAGTGTCGCTTGATCAGAACAAGGTATAATGAGAAAACGCTTCTTCTGGACAAGTTGAATCAGAAAATCAATATGCTGGAGCAAAACGACATGACCTTTACAGTTGAAGACATCGTTGGTTTTGAAAAAGCATTAAATGATTCGAATGGTAAGGAATTAGAAGTTGATAAATTCAACCCTCTGTTTTCTAACATTAAATTTTTAAGGGTATTGCGAAAGCAATTGGAAAGTCATGAGATCTATGAAAAATGTGCTTTGCTTCAAAAAAGAATTGAGATTCTGAATGTAGATTAGTCAGGACTCATTTTGTGAACATCATTATTATCGTTTTCAATTGCATCTTTCACTGAACCCATCTTTAACGCAAGCATAGCCAATAATTTATCATTTTGCATTAAATATTGTGTTGCTTTTTCATTATGATCCGCTGCCATAGCCATCGTTCTTAAAATACTAAAACCATACTTTTCAAGCCATTCCAGAGCCTGCTTGTTGCCTTCCATCGCATTGATCAGCGCTACCAAATGGGGAAAATTGTTTTTCATTAACCACTCTGTTGCATCCTCCTTGTTTCTCAATGCAAAAGTGAAGAGACCTAGTTCGGGATATCCATTTGTAATTAACCAATCTCTGATCTTAGCATTTCCGCTGATCGCTTCACCCCAGGCCACCAAGATCTTTATAGGATAATCAAATCGCGTTTCATTAGGATTTTTCATAGTCTAATTGCTCAATGAATCTTCGCCAAATAAAGTGAAAACATAAGAGATCATATTTGCTCCCATTTGAAGCGCTTTTAATCGAACTTCTTCAGAATCTTTATGTACTTCAGGATCTTCCCATCCATCTCCTAAATCGCACTCATAAGTAT
Source organism: Flavobacteriales bacterium (assembly GCA_024641785.1). Taxonomy (GTDB): domain Bacteria; phylum Bacteroidota; class Bacteroidia; order Flavobacteriales_D; family JAHECK01; genus JAHECK01. The sequence goes on from JAHECK010000065.1 coordinate 4,971, forward strand.
AAAAAACAATTAATCTACCCTGATATACCAATCCAAAACCCTGTGGAGCTTTATTATCATGTTCATGAACTTTCGGTAATCCTTGTGGGAAATTATAAAACTGATGATAGATCGGATGTGAAAAAGGGAGTTCTACCAGATCCAGTTCAGGAAATACTTTTTTAAGTTCCGATCTCACAAAAGGATCCATTCCATAATTATCGTCGATATGTAAAAAGCCCCCAGACAATAAATATTCTCTTAAATTATCCGCATCATGCTGATTGAATACCACATTACCATGTCCTGTCATATGCAAAAATGGATAGTTAAACAATTCAGGACTTCCAACCTCAACGGTTGCGGGTTCAGCATTAATATTTGTTCCAAGATTCTTATTACTAAAGGCAATTAAGTTGGGCAATGATGTTGGATTAGCATACCAATCTCCTCCTCCCTGATATTTCAATAATGCTATTTGATACGATTGTGCAAATACTCCACTTGCAACAAATAAAAGAGTGAATAGAAATACACATTTTCTCATATGCTCAAAAATAGGTATTCTAATTCTTTCTAATCAATTTTTGATCTTTCTATTTTAATGAATGTATATGAACCGCAACTATTCCGGCAGTTTCTGTCCTAAATCGCTGATCGCCTAAACTTACCTCTTGCCAACCACATTCGAGTGCATTTTTAATTTCTTTAGATGAGAAGTCGCCTTCCGGACCGATCAATATGATACTTGATTTAACCGGATCAATGATTTCGAATAAATTTTTCTTTTCCCCTACTTCGCAATGAGAAATATAACGATCCATCTCTTTATGAGAATTGATCACTTCATTAAAGGATGTCATCTCTTTTAAAATTGGTAAATATGGATTCATCGATTGTTTCATGGCCGAGATCAAGACCTTTTCAAGTCGGTCAATACGGATATTTTTTCTTTCGGAATGCTCGGTCAGCATAGGAATGATCTCACCAATCCCAATTTCAGTAGCCTTTTCTAAAAACCACTCGAAACGCTCATTACTCTTAGTTGGCGCTATTGCAATCGTAAGATTTGGTCGTGATCTTTTGCTAATTATTTTTTCATCGATCACTAATCTGCATTTGTTTTTGCTCAATTCTATGATGTGACAATGATAGATCGTTCCTTCTCCGTCGAATACACCCACATGATCGCCAATATTCATGCGCATTACTCTTGAAGCATGGTGCGCCTCTTCCTTGCTAAGATTAATCTCAGTATTGGAAATGTCTTTTGAATAGAAATAATGCATAGCTAAAATTGTAGGCTAAAAATAAACGATTTTTAATTGCCACTCGTTTTTACGTCCCGCCTCTTTAAGGATAATTAATAATATTACCTTTTTGAAAGCAGCCAAAGATTAAATGTTTCTTTATTATTTATATTCGCAATAGCGATAAATAATCAATTATGAATCAACCATTCAAAATCACGCATATTCTCCTTGTTTTTATTCTAAGTTTTCTATCTACCGGGTTTTTACAAGGTCAAAAAATTGAAGTTGGCGGACTCACTCTAAACAATTCAGCTGACTCAAGTAAAACAAAAAAAATGGTGGCTATTCCACTTACTCAGATCCCGGCAAAATTAGAAGAAGCCGATGATCTAATAAAAACAGGGGAAAAGAAAGCGCTTCCAAAGAAAAACATTCTTTTAATTGATTCACTATTACCTATCTACAAGGATTTCCTTATTGTACAAAAAAAGAAATCACAAGAATTTATAAAAGCAAACCCAAACAGACAAAAAATTGATAATCTGATCAACAAATGGCAAGGTTATTCCGGTCAATTAAATATTTGGCAACAGAACCTGAATGATCTTGAGGACAAGAACATGGATGTTCTAGTCCCTTTTAATGATAATGAATATTTATGGGCTATCACCTTAGAATCAGCAAAAAATGAAAATGCCCCTCCCTCAATAATAAACAATATTGAAAGAACCATTAAAGAGATATCCAATATCAAAAATTCGATTGTTGATGAAAACAATAGATCACTTACGCTCGAAACTGAAATCATACACCAAAAAACAGTAGTTAACTCAACCATTGAAGAACTGAATTTTTTAAAAAATTCCGATGTCTATCATTTTTTATATCAACGCCATAAACCACTATGGAAAGCTTCATACACCTTAAATGCAGCTTCTAATGAAGAAAAAGAAGCGATTGAATCTATGCCCAATAACTTTAATGGTATCATATTCTACATTAGTGAAAATGTGGATAATATTTATTCTTATTTAATTTTAGTTTCCATGCTTATCATAATGATCCTTTATTTTAAAAGATCTTTCATAAAGGTGAAGTTTACTGATGAAGTCGCCAGCTTCCAACATTCAAAACAAATCATAATTGATCATACTATTTCCGCTATCTTTTTTATTTCATTTGTACTATTCTTAATATTTTTTGATAGCATCCCTTTTCTATTAAGGAACATAATAACAATGTTGGCCCTCATTTCAGCTATTCCTATTTTACAATCTGAAATTTATAATCGTTTCGAAAAATCGTTATATTTCATCATCGGCTTCTATGTTTTGAATTCAGCCAAAACCTTTATTTGGTTTTCCTCAACTTATTATAGAATTTATATTTTACTTGAAGCAGTATTAATTATTCTTGTCATCTATTATTTTACACGCCCCTTTCTGATCACCAGAAAAATGAAAATGAAGGAATTTGGTTCCCTCCTGATTAATCTCATTCCTCTTGTTTATTTATCTCTCTTTGTTTCTATCATTTCAAATTTACTCGGATACACTAATTTATCAGATCTAACGCTAAAAATAATTGTAATTGGTACCGTATTGACCCTGATATTTTATGCCTTATTACTGTTAGCCAGCGGACTTGTTATTGGAGCCTTGCATTTAGCATTTAGTAATCGTGTTGATTTCAATATCGATCGTAAAATATTAATTGAAAAGAGGTCCATTCAATTTATCCAACTAGGAATTGGTATCTGGTGGCTCTCCTTCTTTTTAGCCATGGTAGATTTAAAAAGTTCCTTTGTCGAGTGGATTAATGAGTTTTTAATGGTGAATTATAATGTTGGATCTCTGAATTTTACACTTAATGAAGTCTTTTCATTTTTGGTAATACTCACTGCATCATTTATTATTAGTGGAGCGATTTCGATGATAGTAGATGGAGGTGCCCTCAATTTTTTAAAATTACCAAAAGGAATACCCGCTGCCATATCTATGGTTTTTAGATATATAATAATCGCTTTTGGATTTGTTTTATCATTATCGGTCTTGGGAGTTGATCTGAGCCAATTCAATTTGATGGCCGGAGCCTTAGGACTGGGGATTGGATTTGGTTTACAAACGATCATCTCCAATTTTGTATCCGGATTGATTCTGGTATTTGAACGACCTATTTTACCGGGTGATACAATAGAGGTGGAAAATTTACTTGGTAATGTAACGGATATTGGAGTGCGTTCTTCTAAAATTCGAACCTTTGATGGGTCTGAAGTTATTGTCCCAAACAACAACCTTATTTCAAAAGACTTAATAAATTGGACCCTTTCAGATAGTATTAGACGTATTGAAATAAAAATCGGCGCTGCCTATGGAAGCGATCCAAATATTGTTTTAAAAATCCTGATCGAAGAAGCCCTGAAAAATGAATTTACAATAACTGATCCACCACCGGTGGCTTTATTTGATCAATTCGGAGACAGTTCACTTAATTTCCGGCTTCTGGTATGGGTACATTACGAAAAAGGGCTAATTTCCAAAAGCAATATATCAGTAGGTATCTACAATTCTTTTAAGGAAAATAATATAGAAATTCCTTTTCCTCAGCGAGACATTCATATTAAGGATAAAGAAGATAAAAAATAGTCCATAAAAAAAGGCCAACTAATGCGGCCTTTTTTTTCTATAAACTAAATGTTACTTTACTCCAAGTGCTGGCGCTGCAGCCATGATCTCATCATTGGCGTATTCTTCGAATTTTTTGAAATTATTGATAAAGAGCTGAGCTAATTCATCCGCTTTCTTATCATAAGCAATTGCATCATGCCAGGTACTTTTTGGATTCAACTTTTCAGCTGGTACATCCGGACATTCAGTAGGCATATTCAATCCAAATATTTCATGCTGAATATAAGCTACATTATCCAAATCTCCATTTAAAGCAGCAGTGATCATCGCTCTTGTGTACTTTAACTTAATGCGACTTCCGACTCCATAAGGTCCTCCGGTCCAACCGGTATTAAGCAACCAAACGTTCACATCATTTTCTTTTATCTTTTTACCTAACATCTCTGCATAAACCGTAGGATGCAAAGGCATGAACGGCGCTCCAAAACAAGCTGAAAACGCAGCGACCGGCTCAATAATTCCGGCTTCTGTTCCGGCTACTTTAGCAGTATAACCTGAAATAAATTGATACATCGCCTGCCCTTTAGTCAATTTAGAAATTGGAGGTAATACCCCAAAGGCATCTGCTGTTAAAAAGAAAATATTTTTAGGATTTCCTCCTATTGAAGGAACCATAATATTATCAATATAATCAATCGGATAACTTACTCTAGTATTTTCTGTTATACTTTTATCCTCATAATTAGGCATCACAGAATTCGGATGAAATCCTATATTTTCCAAAATCGCTCCAAATC
>JAHECK010000065.1:9654-19255 GCA_024641785.1 Flavobacteriales bacterium
GAACCTGATGCCCATCCATGTTCATCGTCACCGATGAGTCTTCGATTTTCATCAGACGATAAAGTGGTCTTTCCAGTTCCCGACAAACCAAAGAATACAGCTGTATCACCATCTGCACCAACATTTGCAGAACAATGCATACTTAATACATTATGATTATGCGGAAGTATAAAATTCAAAGCTGAAAAAATCCCCTTTTTGATCTCACCTGTATATCCGGTTCCCCCGATAATGATCATTTTTTTAGTAAAATTGAGGATGGCAAAATTATGTTGTCGCGTTCCGTCTTCATCAGGAATCGCCATAAATCCGGGTGCATTTATCACATGCCATTCCGGTTCAAAGTCTTTTATTTCATCCTCAGTAGGACGTAAAAACATGTTATAGGCAAACATATTTGACCATGCAAATTCAGTGACAACCCGAAGTTTAATCTGATATTTAGGATCAGCACCTGCATAAGCATCACGGACATAAATATCCCGATGATTTAAATAAGCCGTTATCTTTTCAAAAAGTCGATCAAACTTATCCGCATCAAACTTCACATTTATATTACTCCACCATACCGAATCCTTTGTGATATCATCATAAACAATAAAACGATCTTTTGGGGATCGTCCGGTAAATTCGCCTGTATCAATTGCAAGTGCACCAGTATCGGTAAGAGTACCTTGTTGATTAAATAGTGTTGCTTCTGTTAATTCTGCAGGGGATAAATTCCAAAAAACGTTTGCCGCTTTATTTAATCCTAAATATTCCAAATTTGATTTATTGGGTACTTTTCCAAAAATATTCATGTGAACTTATTTATTATCTCGTGGCAAAATTAGGGTATTTTGAACTAAAAAAAATGATAAATGCTGTAATTCTACCCTTGCTTAAGAAGAAAAAAATGCTATGAGAAATCAGTGTTTATAAGTGTTTTACATACACTAACTACAAATTAAACTGAAGTTTACTTAGTTTAGCATAGAGACCATTTTGATTAAAGAGATAATCATGTTTCCCTTGTTCTACGATCTGACCTTCTTGCAAAACAAGAATGAGATCCGCATGCTGAACGGTAGATAAACGATGCGCAATGACAATAGAGCTTCGCCCTTTCATCAATTTTTCCAGTGCATCTTGCACTAAATGCTCAGAAACGGAATCAAGACTGGATGTAGCTTCATCTAAAATCAGAATAGCCGGATCATTGATCATCGCCCGTGCAATAGCTACTCGTTGTTTTTGTCCACCCGACAACTGAACACCACGATCTCCAACCAAAGTTTCCATCGCTTCAGGAAAAGAAGAAATAAACTCCCAGGCATTTGCATTTTTTGCCGCCTCAATCAGTTCTTCATCTGTCGCTTCAGGTTTTCCATATCTGATATTTTCAGCTATGCTACCGGCAAAAAGAAATACATCCTGTGGAACAATTGCCATTTGCTTACGAAGCATTTGTAGCTGATAATTTTCTGACTCTAAGTCGTCAAAATAAATTTCACCACTATCAGGAGAATAAAATTTTAATAATAATGCACTTATAGTCGACTTTCCTGCCCCTGATTCACCTACTAAAGCAACGGTTTGTCCGGCCTCTAAAGTAAAACTCAATCCTTTTAAAACCTCAATATCAGGACGCGTTGGATAAGAAAAATGAACATTTCTAAATTCAATTTTTCCTTTTACACGAATATCATCTGCACTTTCAATTATTTCTTCTGTTTGTATATCAAACAATTCCATTAATTTTTCTGTAGCTCCAATCGCTTTTTGAATTTTAGCCCACAATTCAGGCAAGCTTCCGATAGAAGCACCCAGAAATACGGTATATAATAAAAAAGACATTAATTCTCCCGTTTCCAGGATGGAGATTCCTCTGTAGATCACAAAAACAATGGCTCCGAAAATGGTAAAAATGATAAAAGAAACAAAAAGTCCTCTCCAAATAGCCCCTTTAATTGAAAGTTGTTTTACTAAAATAGCTGATCTATTGTAACGGGCCATTTCGATCAATTCATTGGTAAATGCCTTTACAACGGCTATTCCACTAAGTGCTTCTTCAACTACAACATTTGATGCAGCCGCCTGATCCTGTGACTCTTTCGATAATCTTTTAATATATCTTCCAAAAAATACTGCAAATAATACAAGTACTGGAACGATCGCAAGCATGATCAAAGCCAGTTGGGCTGAGAAATAGAATAATGCGAATAAACCAACAATGATGGTAATGAATTGTCTGAAAAATTCAGCCAGAGTTACATTAAATGTTTCTTGTAATAAATTTAGATCAGTTGCCATCCTACTTGTTAACTCACCTACTTTATTCCTATTATAGAAATCGATCGGTAAGTAAACTAAATGACGAAATGCATTTTGTCGAATATCATTAAGGCTGTTTTCTGTGACGATACTGAATAGATAAATTCTAAAAAAAGAAAATATCGATTGAGCAAAAAAGATCATGAAAAGCATAAGGACGATACTTTCCATTCTGTTCAGACCAAAAAATGCTAAATTAAGTCCGGTTCCAGTTTCCGCGTCGAATAATTGCCCTATTAAATAAGGGAATGCCATAGCGGTTAAACTCGACAGAATGAGAAACAGAAAGCCTATGATAAAATAACTTCGATAGGGTTTTATAAAACGAAAAATAGTAAAGGCCTTGAGATAAACTTCCTTACTTAATTTTATCTTTTCGTCTTTGTTTTTTCTTCCAAATGCCATTTGATAAACTTATTAAGCAAAAGTACATGAATCTTTATAGCTTCAATAAAGAAAATTGCTTTACTTCGCCTATTACTGATCACTTTAATTCAGTTTTTAATCGCTTAAATAATAATGAAAATATTTTGGCTCAAAAATGAGTGTAAGATTTGTTAGTTTATAAATAAAATCTATTTTTGCAGTCCGAATTTTTACAAAGAGCAAAGTTTAATATAAGACAGTAATGAAAAGGACGTTTCAACCATCAGTAAGGAAGAGAAAGAACAAGCATGGCTTCCGCGAGAGAATGTCGACCAAAAGCGGCCGAAAAATTCTAAATAACAGAAGAAGAAAAGGACGCAAGAAACTTAGTGTTTCTGACGAATATTTAGGTAGAAAATAAGAAATTACACTACGTATATAAAGCCATCTTGATAATTCAGGATGGCTTTTTTTATTTTAAAAAAACGCTTTTCTTATCGCTTCAATATGTTTTTCATGGATAAGCAAATGCCCTCCCCCCAATTCCAGATAATCCGCATTTTCTCCAATTTTACTTTTGAAGTCCCTTCCTATTTTAGGACTAATCACCCGATCATTCTTAGCGAAAATAAGGTGCACTTTAATATTATTAAATTGAATTGAATGTAAAAGGAGACTAAGATCCGGGACGATCTCTTTATAAAGCATCCAGTAATCATAAACCATTTGCCGTTTTTGCTTTAGACGCATATTTACTAAAACAAAATACAGTAAATCTTTATTGATTGCTCCAAACATTGTTAAAACCCGAGTCGTTTTAAATAATAATTCCGGCTTCTGAATGCTATAATTAAAAATGCTTTGCGCGAATTTATACTTACAAAAAAGTTTATTCCAGAATGATAATTTGATTCCATCCGGAGCGAATAAAAACACTTCCGCTATATTAAATTCAGAAGATTCTATCAAAGTCAATGCCGTGCGTGCACCTGATGAATAAGCCATTAAATTAATGGAAGAATGCGAATACTCATTTGCGAAAGCCTTAAAATATTCTATGATTTCACTTTTTTGTAGTTGCTTATTTTCCATTCGACTTTCCCCATGCAGAAAATCGCAAAAAGCAAAAACAGTAAACTCCTTTTCTAATAAAGGACCATAGACTTCCCATTCCGTAGCAGGACGACCGAATCCATGAAAAGCATATAATACTTTTTTGCCCTCTCCAAAAATGTGATATTCTCGTTGTTGAAAATTGTGTAAAAATCTTTTTGTTTTCATCCTCTAATCGCTATGGTGATTTAGCTAAATCCCTTAACTTCGCATCCCAAAAATACGTCATTTGTAAACGATACTTACAAATGAATGCACTACTTAAATAAGCAAATAGATGCCAAAGAATGAAAGTTTAAAATCCATACTGATCATCGGTAGTGGACCTATAGTTATTGGACAAGCTTGTGAGTTTGATTATGCAGGATCTCAGGCAGCACGTTCATTAAGGGAAGAAGGAATCGAGGTTACCTTGATCAATTCCAATCCAGCTACTATTATGACCGATAAAGTAGTCGCTGACAACATCTATTTACTTCCTCTTGAAGTTAAATCTATAGAGAAAATTATATCCGAACATAAAATCGATGCGGTACTACCAACAATGGGAGGTCAAACTGCATTGAACCTTTGCATTGAATGCGATGAGTTAGGAATCTGGAAGGATAATAACATTGAGATCATTGGGGTTGATATCGCTGCAATTGAAATAACAGAAAATAGAGAAGCATTTAGAAATTTAATGGACAGTATTGGAATCGGAAGCGCTCCATCAAGAATTGCTAAATCGTTTCTGGAAGGAAATGAAGTCGCTCAGGAATTAGGTTTCCCGCTTGTTATCAGACCTTCCTATACTCTTGGAGGATCCGGTGCTTCTTTTGTACATACTCAAAAAGATTTTGATCGATTACTTACAGTAGGGTTACATGCTTCTCCCATTCATGAAGTACTTATAGATAAAGCGGTACTTGGATGGAAAGAGTTTGAACTTGAACTTTTACGCGATAAAAATGATAACATCGTAATCATTTGCTCTATTGAGAATTTTGATCCAATGGGAATTCATACCGGAGATTCAATTACGGTTGCACCGGCAATGACCCTTAGCGATAAGACCTATCAAAAGATGCGTACAATGGCAATTAAAATGATGCGCGCTATAGGTGATTTTGCAGGAGGATGTAATGTGCAATTTGCTGTAAGCGATGATGAAAATGAAGATATTATTGCCATTGAAATCAACCCTCGGGTATCTCGATCATCTGCTCTTGCTTCTAAAGCAACAGGATATCCAATTGCTAAAATAGCGGCAAAACTAGCCATCGGTTATCATCTTGATGAGCTTAATAATCAAATTACAAAAACGACTTCTGCATTTTTCGAACCCACACTCGACTATGTGATCGTTAAAATACCTCGTTGGAATTTCGATAAATTTGAAGGAAGTGATAATGAATTAGGACTTCAAATGAAATCCGTAGGTGAAGTAATGGGTATTGGAAGATCTTTTAAAGAAGCGCTTCAAAAAGCTGCTCAATCACTCGAGATCAAAAGAAATGGATTAGGTGCTGATGCAAAAGAATGGACCGATCAGGATAAGATCTTAGACGCTCTTGAACATCCTACATGGCACAGACTGTTTAGAATTTATGACGCCATTAAACTCGGTATTCCTTTTAAGAAAATAAAAGAGAAAACACGGATCGATCATTGGTTTCTAAAAGAGATCGAAAGTTTGGTCAAATTGGAGCGCATTATCGAAAAGCATTCGCTTCAATCGATTACAAAGGAATTAATGCTTGAAGCAAAACAAAATGGCTATTGTGATCGACAGATTGCACACCTTTTGAAATGTTTAGAAAGTCAGGTTCATGCAAAAAGACTCGAATTAGGGGTTAGTAGAACCTTTAAAATGGTTGATACCTGTGCAGCTGAATTCGCTGCTCAAACGCCTTACTACTACTCCACTTTTGAAGAAGAAAATGAGAGTATTGTAAGCGACCGCAAAAAAATTATTGTCCTGGGTTCAGGACCAAACCGGATCGGACAAGGAATTGAATTTGATTATTCATGTGTTCATGGAGTAATTGCTGCTAGAGAAGCCGGTTTCGAAACCATTATGATCAATTGTAATCCTGAGACGGTTTCTACCGATTTCGATACTGCTGATAAACTCTATTTTGAACCTGTATTCTGGGAACATATTTATGACATTATTCTTCATGAAAAACCGGAAGGGGTTATCGTTCAATTAGGCGGGCAAACTGCTTTAAAATTGGCTGAAAAACTGACCCGACATGGAATTAAAATTATAGGAACGAGCTACGAGTCTCTTGATTTAGCTGAAGATAGAGGGCGCTTCTCAGACCTATTAAAAGAATTAGGCATTCCTTATCCTGAATATGGAGTAGTTGAAAGCGCCGAACAAGCGGTAGAACTTTCAAAAAGAATCGGATTTCCATTATTAGTCAGACCATCTTATGTACTCGGCGGACAAAAAATGAAAATCGTTATCAATGAAGAAGAGCTTGAAAAGCATGTGATCAACATCATGCAGGATATGCCTGATAATAAAATACTGCTTGACCACTTTTTAGATGGAGCTATTGAAGCAGAGGCAGATGCCTTATGCGACGGAAAAGACGTTTACATTATGGGAATCATGCAGCATATCGAACCTGCAGGAATTCACTCAGGAGATTCCTATGCACTGCTTCCACCTTATAACTTAGGTGATCTGGTAATGAATCAAATTGAAGATTACACTAAAAAAATAGCGCTTGCATTAAATACAGTAGGTGTGATCAACATTCAATTTGCTATTAAAAACGACCTGGTTTATATTATAGAAGCAAATCCACGAGCTTCCCGAACCATGCCTTTTATAGCGAAAGCCTATGATGAGCCTTATATTAATTATGCAACCAAAATAATGCTGGGAGTTAATAAAGTTAAAGATTTTAACTACCAGCCAAAGAAAAACGGTTACGCAATTAAAATTCCGGTCTTCTCTTTTGATAAATTCCCATCTGTAAATAAAGAACTTGGACCTGAAATGAAATCAACCGGAGAAGCGATCTATTTTATTAAAGATCTGCGCGATCCGATGTTTAGAAAAATCTATCAGGAAAGGAATCTATACTTGAGTCATTAGAAATAATAGATTGTTCATGTCCATCTGAGCTTGTCGAAGAGTAGTTTAAAGCATTTCGACAAGCTCAGGAGGAAATAGCATTTCGACATTAACTAATTTAAACAATTACGAATTTACGCATTCAAACTTTTTTTGCACTTTTACAATCATTTATTCATTTAAGCATTAACAAATGACAGAAGCAAGTGTAGTTGGAGTTTTTAGAACGATACTTATCATTCTATTCATCTATTATGTTATCAAATGGCTCGTTCGACTTTTCTTCCCCCTTTTGATCAAAAAATATTTTGGTAGTCCTCAAAACACAAGTTCAGATACCGATAAAGAAGGTGATATTAAGATCGTTCATCGCGGAAAAAAACCTACCGGTAAAGATGATAATCTTGGGGATTATGTCGATTTTGAAGAAGTAGAGTGAATTTGTGGCGTTTGGGTTGGATTTTTTTAAATTTAACCTATCATTAACATTAATTTTTTAGTCTTGAAAAAATCGATTTACCAAAACCTATTAGCCATACTTATTTTTGCCGTTGTTAGTTTTGCCTATTTCTATCCGGTTATATTTGGATTTGCATTGAAAATGGGGGATATCTCTAATTTCAAAGGGATGTCGAAAGAAATAATGGATTTCCGTGAACTATACGGATCCGAGCCTCTTTGGACAAATTCAATGTTTTCCGGAATGCCAGCTTTTCAGATTTCGGTAAATTATACTCTTAATTTAATTAGCTATCTGTATAAGTTCTTGCTTAGTTTTCCGAGACCTGCAGAATTTATTTTTCTTTATGCTCTTGGGTTTTATGTCTTATTAAGAACGCTTAAACTCGAATATAGATTAGCCATTTTCGGCTCTGTTGCCTTTGCATTGTCATCCTATTTTATAGTTATCATCATGGCCGGTCATAGCTCTAAAGCCTATGCAATTGCCTTTATGGCACCTGTATTAGCCGGGTTTATTCTCAGTTACAATGGGAAGGTACTTCAGGGAATGGCTTTAGCAGGAATTGCTATGGCACTTGAACTTCGGGCAAATCATATGCAGATCACTTACTATTTAGGAATAATTCTTTTATTCTATGTAATTGCTGAGTTTATTCGATCCTATCGAAATAAATTATTGCCATTATTTATAAGAAGATCATTAGCACTAGGTGCAATGATGGTATTTGCACTGCTGGCAAATTTTGGAAATATTTATAATACTCTCGTTTATAGTAAATATTCAACTCGGGGACCATCAGAACTTACCATAAAATCAGATGGATCCTCAAATAATGATATTAAAACCACCGGTTTAGATCGGGATTATGTAACTCAATGGAGCTATGGAATCGAAGAATCATTAACATTTGTAATTCCTGATGCAAAAGGTGGAGCCACCGCACTTTTAGGAAACGATGAAAAAGCGATGAAGGGAGTAAGTCCTCAAATGCGACAATTCGTCGGACAAAACAATCATTATTGGGGTAATCAAAGTATTACCCAGGGGCCGGTTTATCTTGGAATTATCATTGTCTTTTTATTCTTATTAGGACTAATTTCAATAAAATCGAGATTTAAATGGGTTATGTTAGCCCTAGGTCTATTGGCTCTTGCCCTCTCTTGGGGTAAAAATATGATGTGGTTTACAGATCTATTTTTAAACTATATCCCCGGATATAATAAATTTAGAGCAGTAACAATGATTTTGGTTATCATTGAATTTATTACTCCGCTATTAGCAATCCTCTATCTAAATCGCATATATCGCACACCTTCAGTATTAAGTAATAAATTCAAATACCAAGGGAAAGAATTTGGTAATAAGTTTTATATCATTTCAGGAATTTTTGCCTTTATTTTATTTGTACTTTATGTTTTTCCTTCCGCGTTTCTGGACTTTTTTTCAGAAAGAGAAATGGGGTATTTTTCAGCTCAATTATCTGAAGGAAATAGCCAGATCCAACAATTTATAGATGCTTTAAAAGAAACAAGAATAAATATCTTTAAAGCAGATACCCTTCGATCTATTGCTTTCTTTTCTGCCGCTTTTATCGTTTTACTTTTATATAAGACAAAAACGATCGGACAATCAGCGCTTATTTATTTACTTGGATTTTTTATCGTAGCCGACCTATGGTTTGTTGATAAACGTTATCTGAACAACGATAAAGAAAAAGGCCAGTATGTTCATTGGGAAAAGAAAAAAGATAATCAATTTGCTTTTTTACCTAATAATGCCGATTTAAATATTTTACAAAGAGAATTAGTATTAACTACTATTCATCCAGATTTAAATCAAAAAGTAGAATCTGCATTGGCAACCGCCCGCGAAGAAAAAAAGAAAGAAGGTAAATCAAGATTGAGTACTGCTGAAGAAAATGACATCCTATTTAAAACGCTGAATTTCAATACCAACTTTAGAGTACTTAATATTAGCAGTAGTACTTTCAATGAAACCGCTACTTCTTACTTTTTCAAATCTCTTGGAGGATATCATGGAGCAAAACTTAAAACATATCAAGAATTGATCGAATTTGAAATTCAGCCAGAGATTCAGGAATTAATAAATCGTCTGCAAAATGGGGTTCCTCCTCATATTGCATTCGAAAATATGAATGCTTTAAATATGCTTAATACGCAGTATCTCATTTATAATCCTGATGCAGAACCTGTAGAAAATCCTAATAATTTAGGTCCGGCTTGGTTTGTAAATAATATAAAATGGGTTACTTC
>JAHECK010000066.1 GCA_024641785.1 Flavobacteriales bacterium
AGAATATGGGCTATTAATTGGTCCACAAATGGATATGATCCTTTCTGCAACAGAGCCATGGAATAGATCTGACCTCATTATGCCTCCTGATTATGAAGAAAATGTTATCGAAAAATATAATGCTTTTGGGCTTAGTATTGCCCTTGGAGGATATTACTATCTTTTAAATGGCAGCTCTTTTCATTTAAGATATACCCAAGGAATAAGCAAGTTGACAAAAGCAGAATACGGAAATGCTAAACCATATAGCATTCAACTTTTTATTGGATTTAGTATCTATAAAAAATAAATTCTAAAGCATTTTTAAAGTACCCACTTCTTGCTCATTAAGAATTCTATATTTTCCTCTTGGTAGATCTTTTTTTGTAAGGCCTGCAAATACAACCCTATCCAATTTAATGACTTTATATCCAAGATGTTCAAATATTCTACGAACGATTCTGTTTTTACCTGAATGAATCTCTATTCCTACTTGCTTTTTATCTTCCCCATTTCCAACATACTTCACTTTATCCGCTTTGATCATCCCATCATCCAATTCGATCCCTTCCTGAATCTGAATTAGGTGGTCATGTCGAACTACTTTATCGGTATACACATGGTATATTTTTTCTATCTCCGAACTTGGGTGTGTCAATTTCCTAGTAAGATCACCATCATTAGTAAATAACAATACCCCAGTTGTCATTCTGTCTAATCGCCCAACAGGATAAATATTTTCTTTTGTTGCTTTCGCAATTAAATTCATCACTGTTCTACGATCTTGTGGATCAGATCGAGTGGTAATAAAGTCTTTTGGTTTATTTAAAAGCACATAAACATGTCGCTCAGGTTTTAAAGTCTGTCCACCATAATTCACAATATCTCCGGGTTGAACTTTGTAACCCATTTCTGTTATTATATTGCCATTTACTTTTACGATTCCAGCTTTTATCAAATCGTCTGCTTCTCTTCTAGAACAAATACCTGCAATGGATAAATATCGATTAAGTCGAATCTCTTCGCTTTGAGCTTTTCCTTTTCCTTTCTTATTAATGCTTTCAGAACTGCTTTTTTCTCCTTTTATAAATCCTCGTGATTTAGCTATTCCTTTTTTGAAATCTCCTTTATAATCAGGTTTTTTACCGAATTCATTTTTCTTTTGATTTTCACCTGACTTCTTTCT
Source organism: Flavobacteriales bacterium (assembly GCA_024641785.1). Taxonomy (GTDB): domain Bacteria; phylum Bacteroidota; class Bacteroidia; order Flavobacteriales_D; family JAHECK01; genus JAHECK01. The sequence continues at coordinate 1,166 of JAHECK010000066.1, forward strand.
CTTGTCTCCCTTATCAATATCTTTTTTAGAACCGGATCCTTTCTTAAAATCCGTTTTTACCCATTCCTTTTTTGGCGGGTAACTTGTTTTTGGAATTGCTTCTTTTGATTCACTCTTTTTATCAGCATCTGATTTAACCTTCTCTTTAGAATCATCAAACCCTTTTTTCAGGTTAGGTCTCTTTTTAACTTCACCCTTTTTCCGATCTTCTTTGAAGTTCGACTTTTTCTTATTTCCAGATGCTTCCTTCACTGTGCTGTTTTTTTTTGCAAAATTACGCTTTCTACACTTCAATCCTGATTAACTTCCGGTTTAAATGCATCTTCGATGTGATTTATAGTTATTTGGTCATTGTCTTTTACGATCGCAATAATATCGAAACGAGCCTCTTTTGAGATATTCCTCTTGTCAATATATTGATTTGCAACTCTTATTAAATTCAGTTTCTGCTTTTGTGAAACAAAGATCTCTGGTTCTCCGAAATAATTACCTGTACGAAATTTTACCTCAACAAATGAGATCAGATCCTCTTTCTCTATAATGATATCCACTTCATATTTACTAAAATGCCAGTTTCGTTCCTTTATTTTATACCCTGCCTTAATTAGGAAATCACAGGCAATATCTTCGCCTTCATCTCCCTTGTTCTTTGTAGATTCCATTATGCTGTTTGATAATTTTCTATAAAGGTAAATCCCTTGATTAGAGAATTCAATCCGTTTAAAACCCTATTTTATTTTATAAGAATAAAAAAACCCACTGATTGATCAGCAGGTTCTTTTTAATGTTTAGTTAGTAATTAATCTACAGTATTACTTGGTTGTTTTCGTCAGATTGCCATTCATTGAACGCTCCATCATACACCTTTACATTAGGGTATTCGAGAATCGATTCTAATGCAAAAAACTCGATGGATGCTCTGACACTTGAAGCGCAATAGATAATGATCGTTTTATCGGGGCTTACCCCTTTAGCAAGAAATAAACTACTTAATACTTCCTTGCTTTTAAGTTTGCCATTTGCATCCAGCATTTCAGTATAATTAATATTTATCGCTCCGGGAATATGTCCTTTTCTTAGTTCGGTTTCATCTATTCCATTATATTCTTCAGCAGTTCGAGCGTCAATGATCACATAATTGGGATTATCGTTTGCTTTTCTGACTTCGTCAATATTAGCTAGATATTGTACCTGAACACTTGGAGTAAAAATTGCCGGAGATGCTTTGAATGAAGTATTTGTAATTGGTTTTCTACCCTCTTTCCATGCTGTCATCTCTCCATTTAAAATTTTTACATTTTCAGCTCCCATATAAACAAGGGTCCAATAAAGCCTTCCTGAATATTTACTTGATCCTTCATCATAAACAACGATTTCCATGTTTTCGGAAATCCCTGCAGCACCTAATTTTTTTGCAATATTAGTTGGGGTATCAAGCACATAGTCAACCGGTTCATTCACCGTTAATTCTGAAGGAGGTAAATTAATAGAACCTTTTATATGTGTTGTTGCGTAACTATCAGATTTTTGAGCGGAAACAATTATAAGGTTTGGATCACTCATTTTTTTTGCCAATTCATTTACTGAGATCAAGTCTTGTGCAATGGTCGCACTGATCAGCAGAAAGCTAATGGCTAGTGAAAATATTATTCTAAATTTTTTCATTTTGTGTATTTTAAAATTTATTAACTACTAGAATACCACCTGGAATTGAATGAATAAAGAATTATTAACGTCTGATGCATTTTCAGATCCCAAAAGGTAATTTACCTGCAGTCTTGTCCAATCATTAAAGAAATAATTGACCCCTAAAGTGGTAATATATTGGAACTCATCCGTTGTATCAATGTTTTTATCATAATACTCATATCGAACAACGGGTTGTAGTCGGAATTTAAACATATACATACCTGTAACATACCATCCTTGTCGCTCTTTAGAACCAATAACGACTTCTCCGGGGCCACCACAACCTCCACCTTCGGTGTAAGATCCAATATCTTTGGCCCAAATATATTCACCTTGAAGCGTGATTCCTTTCCAGTTAAAATTCAATTCTCCTCCATATCGTTGTCTCTCATCATCAACAGTAACTTCGGGAGCAGCAGGCTCGGATGTTCCGTAGCGGTAAGATCCTCCAATCCCTAATAAATTACTTTTAAATGGTTGAAATACTACCCGCCCAACATAATCCTTCCCTGCATTATTGTCAAATTGATTCATACCGGTTCCATTCATGATCGCAACTTGATATTTAAATATTGTTGTGTCATTTCCACCAAACACCATAAATCCAAGGTCACGAAGTGGCCCTGCTAAATCGACGACCATATGAGTTCTGTAAATGGTATTCAATTTATGACATGGGGTTTGTAATTCTAAGCTGAATGGAGATTTGAATTGACCAATAGCTCCTTGTGCCCACATTACTCTATTATAACTAATAAAGGCATCTAGTAAAAATGGATTATCGGTAAATATAGGACTTAGTTCTGCTACAAAATAGTATCGGAAGTCGTAAGGAATACTCCCATATACACCTAATCGTGCCCTATTGAAATGAAAAGTGTTGTAATCTGTATCGAAATTATAATCGTATTGTGGTTGAATAAATCCAAAAATCTTTACGCCTTCATCACTTGATGCATCAACACATCCTTGAGAAAAACCAAGCATTGGTATTAAACCCAATAAGATCATTATTGCTACTTTTTTCATAATTATTATCCTTTAATTCTAAAAGAAAAAGGCAGCATGCGAGTTGCATGCTGCCATAAACCTTAATCTGTCACTACTGGTAAATCAACTGTAGGTGTTACAAATTTGTGAGACTCAAGCTCAGAATAAATCATTCCATTTGCTCCGTACTTTAAACTCACTGCGTTATAACCAATCACATTCAAATAAGCAGTAACCATTGATGAAGTTTGACCTGTCCAGCAATAGGTAACAGCGGTTTTATCAGGATCAATATTATTGATTTCTCCATTTTCAATAGAAAGAGGCATAATTCGATAAGCATTTGCTATGTGACCATAGTGTGTTACATCAGCTTCAGCCCAGTAATTATTTATAAAATAAGCACCAGGATTAGCAAGCACATCTACATTGTTAATCCCTTTAAACCCATTATTCAACATTAACTGAACTTGAGCTTCTAGCATGGTTGCTCCGTCTGTCCCTGTAAGAGTAGGATTATTAAATTGAGCTGCAGGTGTAGTTGCTGTAGAAACCCAATTGCTATTGCCAACGGCAGTTACACCGTTTACGTCGCCAGAATTACCTTGCCATGGACTAGAGAAAGAAGAATTCCATCCGGACATTCCCCACATTAAAACTTTAGCATTATATCCGCTTAAACGCAATGCTACAGTGGCATGCGCAGCAGTTTGACCTGTATAACACACAACCAATATGGTTTTTGTTGTATTTGCAGCTGTAACCAATACATTGGCTAATGTTGTGTTTACTGCGCCTTCGATATGTCCTGCTGCAAAATCTGAAGCTCCTCGGATATCAATAATATCATAAGTAGACATAAAGGTATTAAGATCGGCTGCGGCTGGAGAAGGGACAATCCAAGCGGCAAGAATATCCGGTAGATCCATGTCATTATCTACTAAATAATCTGCTAAAATCTGATAAGAATCAGTTGTTGCAGGAGGGGTAGGCTCATCTGAATCTTTTTTACAACTTGCTATTACAAATAATGGAATTACTAATAATAAAAATAATTTTTTCATTTTTTTATGTTTTATTCACTTTAATAGAACTTTGTGTTCTAATTAAATTTGTGATGGTTATTATTCAATTGAAAATTTAGAATGAGAGAACGCTTATTTGGTTGGTTATAACCTGTTAATCTTTTCGACTAAACATAGCGTAAAGGTAAATTCGGAATAGTTAAGGCCTTGAAAATTCAACCACCACTTCAGCAATTATTTAGATGCTTTTTGATAAAAATTTCTTGATACATATCAAAAATCGACTTGATTTAATTGTACTTTTATAAAAGTTGATTTTAACACTATGGAAGCAGTAAATGAGATTTTAAAACTTGATTCTCTAGAATATATTGAATTAAATTATTCTAAAGGAGAGGTTTTGGTTAAACAAGGCACAATAGCACCACACATCCTTTTTTTGAAACAAGGACTCGTAAAAATATACCTCGAACATCATAACAGAAAACAACCTCTTTGCATTGAGAAAACAGGGTTTATTGGCTTAGAGTCAATGTATAATGATAAGTATTTTCAATATAGCGTTTCTGCCATGGTTGATTCTACTGTGTATTTAATCGAATTAGAAAGCTTTAAAAAAGCGATAGCAGAAAATGCATTTGTAGGAGTTGCAGTGATAGAAAATATCAATACCCGATCAATGCATCTTTATGAGAGGATCATAACGCTTACACAGAAACAAGCACCCGGTCGTGTGGCCGATATTTTAAAATGTTTAGTAGAACGAATATTTGAATCAGATTCTTTTACATTGCCCTGTGCAAGAAAAGAATTTGCAGAAATGGCAACGATATCTATTGAAAGTCTTTCGCGAATATTAAAGGACTTTAAAGATAAGAAAAAATTAGATATGATCTCAAATGTTTCTTAGGTTGATGTGATTATTCCCTCCTTTTTAATAAATCATAAAGAATTAAAAGTACTGAGCATATAAAGGCTAGGTGCATTATTGTTCCTGAAATTATGACAATAAATTTCATCCAACTATAACCATTCCACATAAACCATATCCCACTAAAAGTGACTATAATAGATATAAATGGTTCAATTACTAAAAATGAAATTAGTTTCATAGAATAAGAACTTTGAAAAAGCAAAAATCCAATCGCTAAAAAGATCAGTGTAAAGGATACGATATGACCATGTATAATTGAAATGACCTCCTTCTCACTCATTTTAAATTTCATAATATCAGCGTCTTCATTAGCTTCATTCCCATTATAATTTTCTTCAATAGTTTGCCCAGTAAAACCTGAACTTATAGAGATATAATAAAGCCCAAAGGAATAACCAATTGTTAGACTCATAATAAATACAATTAGAAAGCTCCGAAAACTTCCTTTCACTTCGATGAGTTTAAATAATTGCATTGATTTATTATTCATCTTTAATTAATTTGTTAATGAAAACAGTTATGTCTTTTGCTCCTTTTGTAGCAGATTCACAAGATATAGTAGCTCCGGAAATTCCCTGAATATCATCATTTAAACGGATCGCATCATCCTTTCCCAATCCAACAAATTGCTTTAACCAGCGATTACTACCCACTTCTCCTCCATGATCTTCCCTATATTCCAATACTTTCATTGATTTAATAAGTAAATTAGTATCATAAAAAAGAGCCAGATCGAAAACATCAAACTTACTTGCTACTTTAAAATAGACCATAAAACCCATTTGGTTCCCATCGGCTTCTAGGGAATAAACTTCTTCAATTCCAATGCTTTCGGCTATTTGAGAATCATTATCATCAATAAGATATAATTCAAATTTAACATCTTTTTCAGGCCATAACTGTTTTAATTCCTTTTCGATTTTTTTTATATGTGAAGGAGCTAATGGCTCGGAATAGCCAAAAGCCATGATAAAAACCATGGCTAAAAGTGCTAACTTAAAATGAAGGCTATTCGAGTACATCTTAATTAATTATTGCTTATTTACTAAAACCAGATCCCTATTCCCATATTAAACATATTCACGGCATTTGAATTTGGAACTTTATTCATCAACATTTGATAATCAGCTTTTATTACTGCACCTGGACTGATCCAAAATCCCAGACCGGTCACTAAATCAAATCGATCATATGCACTATTAATGAGGGATTGATCTGTCATTTTTTGCTGAGTATTATACTTTTCTATTCTTGCAAAAGGAGTTAAAGAGTGATTTGTGTTATTGGCGATCATAGGCCAGAAATCATACGCTGCCTCAATATAAAAGCCAAGTAATGCTTCACCCAGATCCCTTCCTGTAAATTGATTATATGCACCTGTATTCTTATTGCTAGAGTAAATGAATTCACCTCTTGCAGTAAAATTCTTATAGCGATAACGAGCATCTAAACCTAGCATTGCAATCGATATAACTGTACTATCCGCAGTTTCCATAAGGTAATTGTCGTCCGGATTCATTCCATTAAATGCTGTTGTTTGGCTTTTTCCAAAATAACCTGCAAATCCAATTTTCAATCCGGGAATCCCATAATAATCGATCTTAGCAGATAAATTTGGACTGGAGATAACCGACTCAGCGCCCTTTTGACGCCCCTTTCTATAAGCATCACTCCCCCTGAATTTTCCTTCACCATTATAGCCTAAAAATCCATTTACAATATAGAGTTGATAGGCAAGTGAGGCATTATTGAAATTTCCTGATATTCCTAAACCTATTTCTCTCCAAGTAGTTGGAACAATTGAAACGTCGACATTAGGTCTTTCTACTCCATTCCTTATTGTAGGTTCATGGTATTCATTGATGATCCCCATCGGGATCAGTAACATCCCTCCTTTCACATTCAATTTATCATTCACTTTTACATTTAAAAAAGCTTGTTCAATATAGATCTCGGAAACATGTTCTACCTCAATTTCGGTAACAAAGGTTGCTCTATTGGTAAATTTATAGGCAAATAAAAGGACTAAACGATGTGCATCCAGATTCCCGGCGTGCTTTACGCTATCACCAAATTGTTGGTTATAATCGATCTCGGCGTACATGCCCATTGTTACACGATTCTTTTCAGCATTCGTAAGTAAGGTATTGGCCGCGTTTTGGCTAAATGTGGTATCTGTATTTTGTGAATACATGGAACCGGAAAAAAGGATTACTATTCCAGTAATGAGGAGTTTAAGATAATGCATTGCGTTTATTTAGAATGATTATTAATAAGGCAAATGTAGATGCATCCTTATTGGTCGACAATACCTCGAATGTGGTATTTTATCTAAGCATTAAAAATCTAACTGATAATTAAGGTTAAATATTTTTGTAACTAGTTTTTTCGGTCTTCCGTCATCGATCTTCGGTCATTTTCATACCCAACTTTTTATTCAATAAAAAAGCCTTCCCAATAATGAGAAGGCTTTCAAATAATTTTAAATCGTTTTATCTTGAAATTATAAACTTTCTTGTGATCTGACTTTTCATTTCCTGAATCATATAAATTCCGGGATTTAAATGAGAAACATCGATCTTTACTTTTCCATTTTGATTTGTGATTTGCTCTCCCTGAACTTTAGTACCAACTAAAGAATAGATCTCAAAACGAGGATCAAGAATTTTCTCATCTACATCGATATAAATAAAGTCATTTGCAGGATTAGGATAAGTATTAGATATCGAATTACTTGAATACTCATTTACTCCAAGAGTACCAATATGATAGACAATATCTACATAAGCACTATCATTTTCATCTGCTGTGTTATAAATAATATATCGATAAGTTGCTGTTCCGGTTAATTCATTTGGATTAAAGTGAAAAGCGGGTGTACCATAGTTTCCTTCTGCACCTGCAGCTAATGTCAAATAACCTGGTCCGGCTGGAAAAACACTAAAGTAATCCGTTCCCGCATATACAGGACCTAAACATAATGTCCAACAGTAATACTCTTGAGTTCCATCAATGTACTCCAACTCATAACGCTTCATGTTATAAGTATTACTCTGACCAGATAAATTTTGAGTCTTAAAATCGCTTTCAATGTGCGCGATGTCCGAAGTTGAGTAGATATCTACAACTGTATTTTCTACGTTATTACCTTCATCATCCACAATACCAATTTGTCCAAATGATAAGGTTGAAAATAAAATTGCACTAATAAAAAGTATTTGTTTTTTCATAATAAATCTAATAATTGACGCAAATGTAAAGAAAGGAATTTCAAATAGCGAATATCTTAATTAGGCAAAATTTAATTTTAACACAATTTAAGTATTGAAGTTCTTTTACATTATTAATGGTTAACACTTGGCTTTCAATGTTTTAGATTTGAATAGGTGTTGCTTCAAATTACATATCCATTGAAATTCCATTTTTTGGATTCCAATAATTAATAAATAAGGTCAACATTTAAAATCAAAGATGAACTCCCCTTTTTGACTTAGTAACTTTTAGGATTACAATTATTCTCCATTTTTTGGATAAAAAATGAAGAATAAATTTCAATATTTGACTAATTAATTAATCAACATTTAAAATCATTTTAACTATGAAAAAATTATTTACTCTTGCAATGACGGGTTTTTTTGCTTTAGCTTCAGGAATTGCTGGCGCACAATCGACGCGTATGGCATTTGTTGAGGAAGCTACGCAAGCTTCTTGTGGACCATGTGCTGCCTCAAATCCGGGTATCATGACTTTAATGAATGCGAATACGGACAATACCATTTTTATGGCATATCAAGTTTGGTGGCCTGGATTCGACCAAATGTATTTAGACAACTCTGTAGAGGTTGATGAAAGAGTTGGAGATTATTACTCTTATATCTTTGCGCCCCAACTTATTTTACAAGGTGACTTCGCTGGTGCAGATGGTGGTGCATCTCAATTGACTCAAACTCTTTTAGATGGTGTGACTTCTCAGGATTCTGAATTTGACATGACCCTAAATGCAGTGATTGAAAACGGAATATTAGATGTTACTGGATCTATCGATGCGACGATGGCTGCTTCCGGTGATTTAAAGCTTCGTTTAATGATCGTTGAAGAAATTATTTATTATGAAGATGCTCCGGGTGGAACGAATGGAGAAACTGAGTATCACCATGTTTTTAAAGGGTTTATTGGCGGTTCTGAAGGAATTGACTTAGCTGATGTTTGGGCTGATGGAGATTCTTATGCAATTTCTGAAACTTTTGATCTTGCTAATCTTGTTATTTATCACTTTGATGGATTGGAAGTGATTGCTATCATTCAAAATGATGATGATAAATTTGTACATCAAGCGATTAAAGCAACTGATATTGAAATAACAACTGATTTTGATAATAGTGTATCTGCTGTTAATATTACTGGACTTCCTACTTCAGTTTGTATGGGCGAACAAACACTTTCTCCTTTATTTAAGCTTGCAAATCAAGGTAATGTTGATCTTACTTCTGCAACCATCACTTATAATATAAATGGTGGTACTGATCAAGTTATGGAATGGACCGGATCGATTTCAACTTTAGGTTCTGAAAATGTTCTTTTGGATCCTTACACTTTTATAGCTACAGATCTTAATACTATTACGGTTACTGTAACAATGCCTAATGGTGTAGCAGACGAAAATGCTGATGTCATTAATACTTCTGAAGTGACTTTAGGAGCTGCTCCAGAAGGTGGTTACATGGTCGAAGTTGAAATCTTAACCGATAATTATGGTGATGAAACCTACTGGCAAATAAGTAGCAGTAATGGGGACGTTGTTGCAAGTGGTGGAAATCCAAATGTTGGCCTTGATAACATTGGCACAGGAACTTTCCCTCCTCCTTTTAGTGCAGAATCTTACGGTAATAACCAATCGGTTAGCGTTTGGGTTGAACTTCCTGCTAACGACTGTTATACTTTTCATATTACTGATTATTATGGAGATGGTTTCTTAGGAGCTGGTTACTACCAAGTAAATGACTTTGAAGGAAATGAAATTATTTCTGAAGATGCGCTAGCTGATGAAGAAATCAATGATTTCTCAGGAGAAGCTGCTAGTAAAATTGAAGAGTTAAATATTTCAAACTTCAATATATATCCTAATCCAACTTCAGATGTTGCGCACATCGCTTTCAACCTTGTTGATAGTAAAATTGTTCGTATCGAAGTGCTTGACCTTACCGGAAGAGTTGTTTATACTGAAAATATGGGTCAATTAGCTTCAGGAAGCCAATTGATTGATGTTGATGCTAAACAAATTGGAAATGGAATGTATATTTTCAATATTTATGCTGGAAATCAAAGAATAAGCGAAAGAGTTTCTATTAACAAATAATAGAACTTTCAAATAATTAAAAAAGGTGCCAATTGGCGCCTTTTTTGTTATACCCTAAGCCTTGAATGGAATAGTCAAATAGGAATACTATTATGGCTATCAAATAAATTAGATTAACAATTGCATATTTATAATTTTAGACTCTCTTAAAGATAAAACCATGAATAAAAATTCAATTCTCATTTTGCTCCTGATATTAATTGGTGGAGTTTCAATTGCGCAAAATAGTCTTCCTGCTGTAGATCTTAAAACACTAGATGGCCAAATCATCAATACTTCTACTTTAGAAAACGACGGTAAGCCTATTGTGATCAGTTTTTGGGCTACCTGGTGCAGTCCGTGTAAAAGAGAATTAAATAATATTAATGATGTTTATGAAGATTGGGTGGAAGAAACAGGAGTTAGAGTAATTGCTATTTCTATTGATGATGCTCGCCAGGTATATAAAGTAGGGCCTTATATTGAAGGAGTAGCTTGGGAATTTGATGTGCTTCTTGATGTTAACAGTGATTTTAAAAGAGCGATGAACGTAAATAATGTTCCATTTACTTTTTTAATGGATGGAGATGGCAATATTGTTTATAAACATAATAATTATGCCGAGGGTGATGAATTGGAACTTTACGAAAAGATCTTAGAATTGGTCAATTAAAAATTGGAGTAACATGAATAAATTTTTACTGACATTCATTTCCACTTTCTTATTTCTTTCATTCTTTAATCATGTTTCTATAGCACAAGATTCTGAAGAAGTTAATAATGAAGGTGTCATTTCGGGAAATGTTTCCATTATTGTTCAACAATATTCTGATGACCCGGATATAGGAGCGGAAGCACCTCCGGAAAAAGTAGCTATGAATGCCTTTTCCAATATTCTATTTAGAAAAGGAAAGTTCAGTTCAGGTATTCGAATTGAATCCTATGCTCCTTCACTTTTGGGTTACCCTGAAGGTTTTCAAGGAACAGGTATCGGATATTATTTTGGAGAGTTTACAACAAATGGTTTAACTGTAACTGCAGGAACCTTATATGAGCAGTTTGGATCAGGCATGGCTCTGCGAACCTATGAAGAAAATACTTTAGGTCTTGATAATTCTATTCTTGGTGTGCGTGTGAAATACAATGCCGGAAAAGGGGTTTATTTAAAAGGGATCTATGGATACCAACGATATAAATTTGATTTTAAAATTCAACCGGGCCAAGGAATTGTTAGAGGTTTTGATGGTGAATGGCAGATCAATGATGCCTTTCCTTCAATGGCTGAAAATAAAATAAAATATGTAGTAGGAGGAAGTTTTGTAAGTAAGTACCAACAGGATAATAATCCAATATTATTTGTACCCGAAAATGTAGGGACCAGTGCAGCCCGATTTTCATTATTCGGAAGTCAGTTTAGTTTCTCAAGTGAGTACGTTTATAAGATCAATGATCCATCCGCTGATAATGGTTACATCTACATTCCCGGTCAGGCTCTCTTATTAAATTTAAATTATTTTAAAAAAGGATTTGGATTAGCGCTTGCTGCAAAATCGACAGATAATATGAGTTTTCGATCGGATCGGAACGAAAGTTTAAATTATTTGCTTATAAACTATAATCCGGCTTTAACAAAAGCCCACACCTATCTTTTAGTCGCTACATTATATCCCTATGCAACCAATATCAATGGAGAGGTTGCGTTTCAAGCCGATTTGAATTATAAAATAAAGAAAAAGACCAAGCTTGGAGGTAAATATGGAACCAATATATCTCTTAATACTGCTGTTGCCCTTGCTCCAAACAGGACTTACTTGAATGACCAGGAAGGTGCAAGATTAGGCTATGAAACGAGCTTGTTTTCAATCTCTGACAGTTTATTCTACTCGGATGTTAATATTGCTATCTATCATAAATTCACAAAAAAATTCAAAGCAAAACTGACTTACTTTAACATTGCTTTTAATGCCGATGCGAATTTAATAACAGACGCTCATGGAATGGTCTACTCAAATACGGTTGTTTTTGAAGGTACTTATAATTTTACTCCAAAGCACAGTTTGCGATTTGAATTGCAAGGTTTATTTACAGAACAGGATCGAGGGAATTGGGCAGCTGTAGTACTCGAATATTCTATGTCTCCTCATTGGTTTTTTGCTATAATTGACCAATATAATTATGGGAATCCTGTTGAATCAGAACAAGTTCATTACCTCTATGGAACTGTAGGTTATATTAAAGACACTACGCGAATTTCTTTAGCCTACGGAAGACAACGAGAAGGAATTTTCTGCGTTGGAGGAGTATGCAGGGCAGTTCCTGCATCGAATGGAGTTAACTTAACAATCACGTCAAGTTTTTAAAATGAAAAGAGTCATAAGCATTTCATATAGTATCACGATATTATTATTTCTCGTTTTTAATAGCGCCTGCGATAAGATCGATAATCCGGTAAGACCAATTTATGGTGATCTTGATACCTCCTTATTTCCGGGTCCGGGCTTTTATGTTTTCCCGGAATATGACCAAAACTTTCTTAGCGATGTAGAGAATATTCTCATCGAAGATTATACCGGCCATCGTTGTGGTAATTGCCCTGAAGCTGCTATCATTGCTCATGATTTAAAAGAAGCAAATCCGGGTAGAGTATTCGTTGCTTCGGTTCATGCTTCTCCGGGAGACGGCTTTCAAGAAGTATCCGTACCCGGCGACTCAGATTACCCTAAGTATAGCCATGATTTCAGGACGGTTGCAGGAAATGATTATGTTGAGGATATCAATGGATTTATTGGGAATCCGCAAGGGATGGTAAACCGTAAACTAAGTGATATTGACAACGACAATTGGGAGTTTAAAGCCGCCTGGCCTGCTGCAGTAAATGATATTATTACAGCCAATACTCCATTGCAAATGAACCTTCAGGTTAAAACAAATTATTATACCGAAACTCGAGGATTATTTATTCATGTTCAAAGTAAAACCTTAACAGACATCAGTGGCAGATATACGATGGTATTATTTCTTATTCAGGATGAATTAATCGCCTGGCAAAAAGATTATTCAATGCCCCCCTCTGATTCTGATGTTGAAGATTACCATCATAAAGATATTTTATTAGGAACTATCAATGGAAGTTATGGAACTGAATTATTTGATGGGGCCTCTACTTCAGGTGAGATTTTTGAAAATGACTATTCATATCAAATCCCTGATGATGTTGAATATAATACCACTGCGGTTGCCGGAGAGGAATGCGGATTAAGTATCATCGCTTACCTTATGAATAGAGATACTTACGAAATTATTCAAGTGACCGAAATTCCTATTTACGTTACTTATTAATTAAATCCATTAATGTATCTTAGGGCTTGTAATAAAAGCCCTTTTTTATGCGCAAACATTTCATTTTACTCATCTTGTTTATTAGTCTTGGAATTTCTTCATCTGCTCAGGAAAGAATTTTTCATGCCGGCCTGTTAGGAGGAGTATCATTTTCACAAGTATTAAATGATGGGCTTTCACATTATAGCAAACTGGGATTTTATGGTGGGGGTTTTATTTCTACAGAATTTTCTGATCTATGGTCGGGAGAAATAGGTTTTACTTATGTTATGAAAGGAAGTAAAGAGAATTTTAGTGATAACGTTAGTTATGACGGATATAAAATGACCCTTGGATATATAGATTTTCCGTTTATTGCTAAAGTTAGCTTCCAAAAATTCGATGTTGAGTTTGGATTAGCCATCGGTATTTTAGTGAACTCAAATGAAGAAAATTGGTATCAGGATCCCGCATATAGTTCAGCCCAATTCGAAGCTTTTGATTTTTCAGGCATCATTGGAGTAAATTATAGTTTTACCGATACCTGGGGCCTTAATCTCAGAAGTGAAAATTCTATAATCCCAATCCGCTATCCAACAGATAATGTTTATCATCCCCCATTATATGGTCAGCGCAATATTATTTTAACTTTGGCCGTTAGGTATTTTATTAGATAGTAATAGTTGGATGTGTATAACTTTATACTATACATTACGTAGAAAGCAGAGAGAAAACTAATTTAATTACCAAATAATCATATCGATGTTTGAACTCAGCAAAAAGATCTTAAGTAAAGTGAGTTTTGATAGACATTTATTCGCAAAAGAACTAAAAAAAGCAATTGGATACGTTCAGCCAAGCGAAAGAACATTACTCAAAATTTGGTGTCTAAGTACTTTTGGTCATGTTTATCAAAGCGAGATTATAGAAGCTTTTCAAAATATTATTTAATTTACATAAGCTAAGAGCGTAAATTAAAACAAGCTTCCCTGGTCCCTCTTTAGTTCTATTCCGAGATGTTTTAAGGCGAGTTCCGTTACTTGTCGTCCCCTTGGTGTTCTCATTAAATATCCTTCCATAATTAAAAAAGGCTCATAGACTTCTTCAAGTGTTCCGGCTTCTTCACCCACGGCAGTTGCAAGTGTATTTAATCCTACAGGACCTCCTTTAAATTTCTCGATCAAGGTTAATAAAATTCGATTATCCATTTCGTCGAGTCCTCTCTTATCTACATTAAGTGCAGAGAGACCATATTCAGTAATTTCCATATTAATGGATCCATTGCCTTTTATTTGAGCAAAATCTCTAACTCTTCGTAATAATGCATTTGAAATACGAGGGGTTCCTCTACTTCGAGATGCAATTTCATAAGAGGCTTCTTCTGATATTTCAATATTGAGTATTGATGCCGACCTTTCAACAATGGTTGTTAAGGTTTTAACGTCGTAATAATTAAGTCTTGAATTAATCCCAAATCGGGCTCTTAAAGGAGATGTAAGCAATCCTGAGCGCGTGGTAGCTCCAATTAAGGTGAATGGGTTCAAATCGATCTGAACGGTACGAGCGTTAGGCCCTGAGTCTATAACGAGGTCAATCGTGAAGTCCTCCATTGCAGAATATAAATATTCTTCAACGACCGGAGATAATCGATGAATCTCATCGATAAACAAAACATCATTTGTCTCAAGATTTGTAAGTAAGCCTGCTAAATCTCCCGGCTTATCAAGAACAGGACCTGAGGTTACCTTTATATTTACTCCTAACTCATTTGCAATAATATTTGCAAGTGTCGTTTTTCCAAGACCGGGAGGCCCATGGAATAAAATATGATCAAGGGATTCTGATCTCTTGATAGCCGCTTTTACAAAGACATCCAGATTATCTAAAACATTTTTTTGGCCGGTAAAATCATCAAATGATCGTGGCCTTAAAACACGTTCTAAATCCTTATCGCTTTGATTCCGTTCATACTGAAAATCGAATCCTTCTTCCATGAACTAAAGGAACAAAAAAAGCCTGATAACTCAGGCTTTCTTAATCTCATTTTATACACTGTTTTTAATGTTCTTCTTCACCCGGAGCTAATGGAATGTTTTGAGGCACAAAATCCTCTTCGATACCAGGTTTGCTGTAGTCATATGGCCATCTGTATACTTCCGGAATTGCTCCTGGCCAGTTTCCATGAATATGTTCCACAGGTGTTGTCCATTCAAGCGTATTCGATTTCCATGGGTTTTCCACTGCTTTTTGTCCATAAAGCGAAGAATAAATAAAATTATAAAGGAAAACCAATTGTGCTACTCCGCCGAAAATAGCAAAGAAAGTTACAAATTGATTTAAGTCTACTAAGTTTTCAAATATTGGATAATCAGAATAGCTGTAATAACGTCGAGGTGCTCCGGCTAATCCAAGGAAATGCATTGGGAAGAAAACACCGTATCCACCGATGATCGTCATCCAAAAATGAACATAGCCCAATTTCGTATTCATCATTCTACCAAACAATTTTGGAAACCAATGATACACTCCGGCAAACATTCCAAATATAGCAGACATTCCCATTACAATATGGAAGTGACCTACTACAAAATAAGTATCATGTACTGAAATATCTAAGGCTGAATCCGCTAGGATTATTCCTGTAAGTCCACCGGAAATAAAAGTCGAAACAAGACCTATAGAAAAAAGCATTGCAGGTGTAAATACTATATTACCTTTCCACAATGTAGTAAGGTAGTTAAAGGCTTTTACAGCGGATGGTATTGCAATCAATAAGGTTGTAAATACAAAAACGGATCCTAAGAAAGGACTCATCCCCGACACGAACATATGATGTCCCCATACTATAAATGAAAGGAAACCAATAGCACATAAAGACCCGATCATCGCACGATAACCAAAGATAGGTTTACGAGCATTAGTAGAAATAACTTCGGAAGTAATCCCTAAAGCAGGAATTAATACAATATATACTTCAGGATGACCAAGGAACCAGAATAAATGTTCATATAAGATAGGAGATCCACCAGTAGCTTCTAACACTTCACCTGCTATAATAATATCAGAAAGATAAAAAGCCGTACCCATGGTTCTGTCCATAATCAAAAGAACCACTGCAGATAATAATACAGGGAAAGAAAGAACTCCAATAATTGCTGTAATAAGGAATGCCCACATTGTAAGTGGTAAACGTGTCATTTTCATTCCTTTAACACGTAAATTTAAAATAGTTACGATATAATTTAAACTACCAAGTAATGATGAAACGACAAAAATCCCCATACTAACCAACCACCAAGTCATACCGGCTCCAGAGCCAGGCATTGCCTGTGGTAATGCAGATAAAGGAGGGTAAATTGTCCATCCTCCGGATGCAGGTCCTCCTTCAAGAAATAAAGAAAGAAGCATAATGATAGCACTTATAAAGAAGAACCAGTAAGAAAGCATATTTAAAAAACCGGATGCCATATCTCTGGCTCCAATTTGCAATGGAATTAGCAAATTACTAAAGGTTCCGGATAATCCACCGGTAAGTACAAAAAACACCATGATCGTACCATGAATGGTAACAAGAGCGAGGTACATGTTTTTATCAAGTACTCCTCCCGGAGCCCATTTATCTCCTAATAAAGTATTTAAAATAGCAAAACTCTCCCCGTCATATCCCAGTTGTAATCGAAATAAAATAGATAGCATCATCCCAACAACTCCCATAACTACGGCAGTAAGTAAGAATTGTCTAGAGATCATCTTATGATCCATACTAAAAATATACTTCGAAACGAAAGTCTCATGGTGCTCGTGATGAGCCTGAGTGTGTGCTTCTGCGTTACTCATATTCAGTCAATATTTATTTTAAGTCCGCTATTGGTGTTTCCTTACTTATATTTTCTACAGCTGTTTCAGCAATAAAAACTTTTTGTTCGCTTATCCATTGGTCGTAATCTGCTTGAGATTCGACAATGACATTCATTTGCATATTATAATGTGCCGCTCCACAAATTTTATTACAAAGTAAAATGTAATTAAAATCAGGGTTATCCAATTTCAGTCTCATTTCTTCGGTTGAAATTGTAGGCTTCATAACAAATCTTGTGATCTCTCCAGGTACCGCATTCATTTGCATTCTAAAATGAGGCATAAAAGCACTATGAATTACGTCTTGAGCGCGAATACTAAATTCAACTTCTTTTCCAATAGGTAAATGCAGTTCCCCTTTAACAATTTTATCATCTGAACCTGTGCTCAGATCATTTGAACCCGTTCTGAAATCAATGATTCGAGAAACAAAACGATGAAACATTTGAATTTTATGTTCTACTTCTTCTCTCTTATCATCAGGCATAACATTAGCGAGAGAGGCTTCTAGTTTTTCAATCTCAGCAATGTATTCTGCTTCTTTTTCATCGATAGTCGATTCAGTCATGATCCCAAGGGGATTCGTTCCTGAAACCAGCAGATAATTTACTCCACCTAGTACATTATCATTACCGGTGTAACGTGCTGTCCAATCAAATTGTTTGGCATATAACTCAATTTTAAGTGGGTTTTCATCCGTAGTAACTTGAATTTTATTCCAGGTAATCAATCCAAAAATGATAATTACGGCTAGGACAACAGAAGGAACAATAGTCCAGATAAACTCTAATTTATTATTATGAGGATAATAATATGCTTTACGCCCTTTTTTATAATAATACTTATAAGAAAAGTAGAATAGTAGAATATGAGTAATAAAAAATACCGGAAGAAGAATGATCCAATTGAATGTCCAAAGA
>JAHECK010000172.1 GCA_024641785.1 Flavobacteriales bacterium
GATCGGCCATATACTTCCGCCCCCTTTGTTCACGGTATTTTCAATGACAACTAGACTGGAATTAGCGTAATAGGATTCAGGTCCTAAGATCGCTTGTTTCACCTGTTCAGAAGTGAAAACCCCCTGCTCTCCATTTAGTAATCGAACCGATGCTCCGGAATTAAAAGCAATACCCCCACCTTCATAATTATAAATATGAGAAAGTTGATCGCAAATAACTTCATCGCCCGGTTTTGTGTGAACTTTAATAGCAATTTGATTAGCCATGGTGCCTGAAGGAACAAAAAGTGCTGCTTGCCTTCCGAACATTTCCGCCATTTTTTCCTGAAGAAGATTAACGCTAGGATCTTCTCCAAAAACATCATCTCCAACTTGAGCACTAAACATGGCATCAAGCATTCCTTGAGTTGGCTTAGTAAGCGTATCACTTCTCAGGTCTACGATCATTTCTTTCTTCATTACATTATATTTTTCGAATTAATAATAATCCATCACGAAAAGGAATGATCATATTTTCTACTCGATCGTCCTCATTTATTTTCTTATTAAAAGCTTTTATTGCTAAGGTATCTTCATCCAAGTCCTTGTCATCCAATAATACTTTTCCACTCCAAAGAACATTATCTGCTAAGATCCAACCACCTGAAGGTACAGAATCGATAACCAGATCAAAATAGCGACTATAATTACTTTTGTCAGCATCAATAAAAACGAGGTCCCATTGTTGTTTTAAGGCCGGAATTATTTCGACTGCATTTCCGATGATCAATTCAATTTTATTTGTAAGTCCTGCTTTTTCAAAATATTTACGTGCAATTGCTTCATGTTCCTCATTAAATTCGACGGTAGTTAGTTTTCCATTTTCTTGTAATCCTGATGCCAGAGCAATGGCGCTATATCCGGTATAAGTTCCAATTTCCAAAATGTTTTTTGGGCGGATCATTTTGCTTAGCATTTTAAGAAAACTCCCTTGCAGGTGTCCCGACAACATTCTTGGTTGAAGTTTATTTAAATGAGTTTCTCTATTCAACTCATTCATTATCTTATTTTCAGGGCTAGTAAACAGGAGCGCGTAATCTTCTATTTTCTTATCTAAGAAATCCATTTTAATAGTAAATTAATTCTGACAGTTTGCTAGGTTCAAATAGTTCATTTGCAGTTTGCATTAGATCTTCTCCGGTAATTTTATCGATCGATTCAAATACTTCTTTCAGCGTATCGATCTTATTATACAAAAGGAGCGATTTTCCAAGTCCAAGCATCACGCTAGAACCACTTTCCTGACCTAAAGCAATTTGACCTTTAATTTGCTTTTTAGCAATATTTACTTGTTGATCACTTAATTTTTTAGTCCGGAACAAATCCAGTTCTTTTCTGACAAGTTGAATGGATTTATCAATGTTTTTTGCGTCAGCGCCGACATAAATACTTAAGCTTCCGCTATCTGTATAAGGTGAATAGTGAGATTCGGTATGATAGGCTAAGGCTCTTTTTTCTCTAAGACTTAAACTTAGACGATTATTCATGGTAGGACCGCCGAGAATATTATTTAACAGGATAAGTGAAGTTCTGTCATCATGCATTGCAGGGTAGGCTCTGCAACCAATAACTATATGTGCCTGATTGGTATTTAATTTTAATCTTTCTTTAAAAGAAGGGATCTCTTTAGGTTCAATCCGATTAATTTCGCCGACTTTTCGGGGAATTTCAGAAAAATATTTTTCTATTTGTTTTTTAACTTTTTTAAGCGAAGTCCCGCCAACCACAGAAATAACCATTTGGTTTGTGAAATAATGCTTCTCTTGAAATTCAATGATATCGCTTCTCTTTAAAGCGCTAACACTTTCTTTGCTTCCAAGAATATTATTTGCCAAAGAGTGATTCACAAATAAATGCGATTCAAAATCATCAAATACAATTTCAAATGGAGTATCCTGATACGATTGAATCTCTTCTATGATAACAGATTTCTCTTTTTCTAATTCTTTTGCCGGAAATACGCTATCGAATACAATATCTTTAATTAGATCTAATGACCTTGAAACATCTGCTTCGAGACAAGAGACATAAACGCACGTTTCTTCTTTTGTTGTATATGCATTTAACTCAGCACCGACTGCTTCGAGTCTATTAAGAATTTGATATGATTTCCGCTTTTTAGTTCCTTTAAAAAGAGCGTGTTCAATAAAATGAGCTAAACCATCTTGCTCCATGGATTCATCGCGAGCACCAGCGTTTATCATTAACCCAATATGAATAATTTCTGAGTTACGTGATTGAAAAATACAACGGATGCCATTCGGCAATTCAAATTCTTCAAAATTCATAGCCGGTAAAGATAATACAGATTATTCTGTAAAAGGAATGAAAAAGTATTATCCTTAATTTTTATAGCTATAGTTTATAAACAATGACGAATGGATAAAAATTGGTGATAAACCGCATAAAATGTACGACAATACATTATAAAAAATGTATCTTTACGTATTGACATTGTATTTCGAAGCTAACACAACCTGATCATGCCGATTGACACGGTACAAAAGTTCTATAGTATCTTGGCGAAGGACCATTTGACATTTTTATTTCAAGGGTCTTACAATGATGATATGACCGAAGGTATACTAGAGTTGACGGAATATAATCTGGATAATTTTGAAGGTCTTACTAAGCTAAAAAAGAAAATTTCATTTTTAATTGTTGAGTGTTTTCAAAACATCGTTCGTCATGGTGAGATCGGAACTGATTATGAGATACCTGAAGGCGTTTTCATTACTCGAAATATTGGCGATATAAACTATATCGCATCGATTAATTATTTAAATAATTCCGTTGTTGCACCTTTGCAAAAAACTCTTGATAGGCTTAAAACGCTTACCAAAGACGAATTAAAATCTTTTTATTTAGACACACTGTTAAATTCAAATATAACTGAAAAAGGGGGGGCAGGTTTAGGTTTAATTGAACTTGCACGTAAATCAACTTATCCTTTGAGTTATGAATTTGAAAAGATCGATAAAAATCTGTCGGCTTTTTATTTCTTAGTAAGACTTCAGAATCAAATGCATTCTGAAAAAGAAGAAGAGACAGAACCTTTAGATCTTAAGTCATTCAAGGATTTTTATAAACTGGTTGATGAAACCAATACAATGATGGTTTATAAGGGTGATTTCGCAAAAGCGAGCATTCTTCCGATTTTAAAAATATTTGAAGATTCCATTCAAAACTTGGAAGGAAATATTAATATTAAAAAAAGGGTTTACATCATCATGATGGAAATGCTTGAGAATATTGCCGATCATGCCAAGAATAATGTAAATGAAAACTTAGAGCTTAAAGAGGGGATATTTATTCTGGGTAAAAAGGGAGATGATTATCTCATTTCAACAGGAAATCTAGTCGAAAATAAACGGGTAGCTGTATTGAAGGAATACATCGAATCACTTAATAAAATGGATTACAATGAGCTTAGAAAACTCTATGTGAAAAATTTGAAGAAAAGTAAGATTGTAGATTCGAGTTATGAAGGATTAGGCCTTATAGATATTGTAAGCGAAAGCACGGATAAGATCGATTTTCATTTCAGAGAAATTGATGAAAACGATACTTTTTTCTCAATCAACGTTCAGATCTAACTCTCACAAACAGATAAGAAATACCTTATCACATCTGTACTCGTAATAATCCCAACGAGTGATTCATTATCCAATACAGGAAGCGCATGAAACTCTTTTTCGGCTAAAATGTGTAATACTTTTATGATCCCGTCATTTACGTCAACATACATAGGATGATGCGTCATTATTTGATCGATGGTGAACATATCATAGATCAATGAGCCCATATTTTCATCGGTTTCGCTAACCGGATTAGCAAAGCTGATCCTTTGTAGATCCGTAAGACTTAAGATCCCTGTCATTTTCCCATTATTCACAATTGGAAGATGACGAATGTGGTTTTTTTTCATCGTTTTTTCTGCTGCTTCTAAACCATCATTACTGGAAAGATAGATCACCTGTTTTGTCATTAGCTCACTTATAGGAATATCGATAACCATAACATTAAGATTTGTTTAAAGTTAATGATTTTTAGGTCCAAAGCGTAATAATTTGCTTTCAATTAATTGCTTTTTTTTGTTTGAAATGAAATTTTATATTTATTTTTTTCAGCTGTATTTTCATCAGTAATTCATTGGTTGTATCTTAGCCAAAATCTATTTAGATGAGATCATTATTTACTATTTTAATACTCTTCATCACTGTTCCTCTTTTTTCGCAAATTATTGTGCAAAAAATGCCAAATGATGATTACTTATTTAACAAAAGTGCAATTCCGGTATTTTCTTATCCGGAGGTTGATCATGACTTAATGTTAGCTGAAGATGAAATTGAATCGAGCAGTAAAGAAGTTCCACTAAGAATCGCTATTCCATTTGAAAAGGAAATAGACCTTATTAAAAATGGTTTTTTATACTACGACGATTATGGTAATCGAAATTGGATCATTCAATTGAATCTTCCTGGAGCTTATGGTGTTGGCGTGATCTTAAATCGATTTTACATTCCGAAAGGAGGTGAATTGTACGTGTTTAATGAAGATAGAAGCAGTGTAAATGGAGCGATTACCTCAGTCAATAATAATGAAAGAATGGCATTACAGGTGAGTCCGGTACAGGGAAATAGTGTATTTGTTATGTACAGCGAACCCATCGATAGTGAGTTTGAAGGAGAAATAAGAATTAAATCAGTAAGTCATTTATATCGGGATCTATATCATACAAATAAAGGATTTGGAGATTCGGGTTCTTGCAATGTGAATGTCGTTTGCCCTGAAGGTGATGCCTGGCAAGACGAAGTTCGATCGGTAGCTTTGATCATTAATGGGAACGGTTCAAGAATTTGTACAGGAGCTATGATCAATAACACAGCACTCGACGGCATACCTTATTTCTTAAC
>JAHECK010000067.1 GCA_024641785.1 Flavobacteriales bacterium
TGAAAATGATCTTTAAAACGGGAATTGAATCAACGCGTTCTTTATAATCAAAATTTAAAAATGAACTCGAATTTGGATCGAAGACTGAAAAACCATCTTCTGTACCGATCCATACATTCTTTAATGGATCTTCGGTGATCTCATAGATATAGTTAGAGGAAATTAAACTATTTGGATCATCGTCTTTATGGTCGAGGTGTTCAAAAAGCTTAAAATTAGAATCTAAGTGAAAAATCCCGGCATGCCTTGTAGATATATAAAAGCTTCCATCACTGTGTTCGAAAATTCGATTTAGATAAAAAAAGTCTTTTTTATAAATGAGACCCGTATTGATCTCTTCTAATAGTTTGTTTTTAGTATGAAGTTTAAACAAGGCATTATCGCTTAATACAATTAGAGTAGAATCATTGTAGGGAAGTATTTTTCTGGTAAAAAACATCTCATGAACTATTCCTGCTCTATATTTATAGGGGGGAAGTATTAGGCTTTTGGTTTTCGTCTTTAAATCATAATAATAGATACCTTCACCTGCATAACCTCCATAATAGATGCCATTAGAATCAAGTTGTAAAATGGCAGTAATATTTGCTCTATTCTTAAGATTTTCCTTTGTGGGGTGATGAGAATAAGTAGAAAACTGATTGCCGATCTTACTATACAATCTTAACCCACTAGTGCTTCCAATCCAATGTCCTTCTTTCGCATTAAGATCGATACAGGTAATTGATAAATTACAAAGTTGATCTGTTTTTTTTCCATCACATGAATCTAAGGGTAGGATATAGCCTTTTTTAGTATCTAGGACCCATATTCCTTTAGCTCTACTTCCTAACCAAAAAGTAGTGGGATCTTTCTGCTCAATAAGATTAAAGTTGTTGTCATTTCGATTTAGCGGATTATATTCCTTTTCATTATAATTATTCCATGTTTCTGAAATTGGATCAAACACGAGTACACCTTTTCTTGAACAAGGAATGTAAAATTTTCCATCGCTTGCTTTAATTCCATAGCCGATCGTATTAATGAGATTTTTTGGATCATTATTGACATCATTATGAGAATATACTTTAAAGACACCTGTTTTATCATCATAACGAATGAGATCTTGCAATGTAAAGATCCAAACGAGGTTTTTATTTTCTTTATCAAAGAGAAATTTTTTAACGATGTTATTTTGTCTGGTATAATTATTACCTTCAAATTCGGGTAGTTCAATCTTCGTAAAATTGTCATCCTTTTGATTGTATTTAGCCATACCGGCACGGTGAAACCCGATCCAAAGTTGTCCGAATTCATCATGTTCTAAAGCAATGACTTCTTCCGAAGGGATGCTGCCTTTTATTGCAGGATCCGGTAAATAGCGTTTAAATTTTTGAGTCTTAAAAGAAAATTTATTCAATCCTTTGGTAGCGGTTCCAACCCACATTAGAGAATCTCCTTCTATAGAAATACAGATGATATTATTTCCTGAAATTGAAGTAGAATCCAAAGCATCATTTTGGTATAGAACTACTTTTGAACCATCAAATCTCACTAGTCCTTTATTGGTTCCAATCCACATAAAACCATCCTTATCTTTCGAAAAACAATTAATTTGATTGGACGGGAGACCTTGCTCTACGGTAAAGTTCTTGTAGTTTTCAAAGCCATTATTTTGCTCCTGTGGAAAGCATTGCTCAACATAGAAAAAGGACAGAAATAAAAATATGAGATGACGAGCTATCAATCAGTTTAATCTTTTTTGGGAAGGTAGAGATTATTTTAATTTAACGGTAGCTTTCTCAGAAAGCGGATAACGTTTGCCTGAACTTTCTAACAGACCCAATTTATAATAATATTTTTTACCGCTCTTCACATTGCGATCCACATAGCCGGATTTTTGGTTTACCCGATCGATCAATTCATAATTTTCATCACTTTCCGATCTATATACAAGAACACTATAGCTATCATCAGATTGATAATTCCAGGTAAGTTCTACTCTGCCTTCATTCGTAATTGCCACAATATTTCGAATAAGTTCATTCGATTTCCCCTTCATTTTTACAACTCTTTTTCCATTTGAGTAGTCTGAAACATTACCCGATGAGTCAATAGCTACGACATAATATTCAGCGGCACTTAATTCTTCTTCATCAAAGGAGATATCAATACTTTCATTTTTTTCTATAGGCAGTGTTTGGATACTTTCATAAACAGTATCATTTTCAATTTTCCTAATGATCGAATAGCTGGCTACATCCGCTGAGGATGAAGGGTTCCATTCCAATATAACATGACCAGAACTATTCAAATCGGCTTTCATTAAAAGGGGTTTTGTAGGCGGATTAAAGTCGGGTATTGATCCTACCACATAAGCCGAAGGTTTTGAATGATTATAGTGTTTATCGAGGGCAGAAACTTGATAATACACTTTTTTATCGAGGCGTTTACTTGGAATCGTATCGTTAAAAAGAGTGTCTCTTATTACCATCGGACTTATCGACACGAAGCTATGTGAAGGGTGATAAGATTTATAGACGCGGTAGCCTTCAATATCCAGATCTTTAGAAGGATCCCATTTAATGGTGACCCTCATATTACTATCCACAAGAACTGAAATATTGTTAGGGATAGCTGGGGGAATAGTATCGTATACAACCAAGTAAGCCAAATCTGAATGACTGGCATTGTGAGCTGTATCAACAGCAAGAACGCGATAGTAGCGATAAAAACCATTTGAAAGATCGTATGAAAAAGTAGATGTGGAAGGTGAAAGAAGACTTTCGTGCAAAAGCATATACTGTCCTGTTTCGCTTGTTGCTGCAATAACTTGAAAACCTTGCAAATCGGGAACTGCTTCCTGTTCCCATGTGATGCTTATTAATTCATTTGTAATTTGATCAACATTCACTCTTTTCGGTGCTTCAGGTGCGGTTAAATCCTTTCCTTGAATACTTTTTGCATCGCCTGCTTTAGATAGAAAACCAAAAGCATCATATCCTCGAACTCGGTACCAGAAGGATTTATAATTTTCAGGGAGGGAATCTGTAAAAGAGATCATTCCCAAGCTACCTGCATCGGAAAGTGAATTAAATAATAGAGGGGAAGTGTTTTGATTGAAATTTTTCCCATCTTCAGAACGCTCAATGGTATAAGCTATAAAAAGCATTTTGTAATCGGAATGTGTCCATTCAATACTTATTTCTTTATCGCCTTGGACAAGATTGAAAATAGGACTTTGTGTATCGGTATAAAAGTGCTTTTTAAGCATGATTTGCTCATAATTGTATTCCGGATGTTCGTTGATCTCTACTTTAATTTTAAATCGTGCACTTAGTTCGTTTGCTAATGGGACTTGCAATCCACTCATTACTGAAAGTTGGGGGTTGTAAGAAGAAAAAAGCATATAAGAATAATAGAGTCTGGTCATATTTTCATTTGCAAGTAGCATGTCATCAAAGGATTTGCCAGGTGCGGCATAGTTTTCTTCATAGATCATTTTACGCATTGCATCCGCATAATTGGCGGGTAATTTTGAATCTTTAAAAGCGGCTTCCGAATCGGGGTGTAAATTTTCAGTGATTACTGTGTATTCTGAAAATTCACTTCCAATTTCACTAGAAATAGAAATTTTATAACCTTTTTTCATTCCAAAAAACCAGGCTGCTTGATTTCCGGGGATGATTTTAATGAATGGAGTTTCATCAATTATTCTCCCTTGAACATAGAAATTTTGAGAAGGATCTGCTTTTTCTTGAGCATGCAATGGAGTTGATGCGTAGGATAATAGGAGAATAAAGAGTAGAAATAATTTTTTCATTTTAAAAAGGGATATAAACAGAGAAGGTTTTTGCTATTGGCGGAAGTATATTTTCATTTTGGTCGAAATTAGTATTTGACAAACCGATCGAGATGGGGTAATTCCCACTTGGAGGGCGAACGTGGTTAAGGTCTGGATTGATATTATACATTCCGCTGGACTGCAAAAAATTTAACATATTATATGCGATTCTATCGGGCTTATAGATGAGTTCTATTTCAGGATCATTATTAGCGTTAAAATATTGCGTGGTATTTGCTCCCTGCTGATTTTGGGCTCCTTCCATGCTATAATTTGTATTTGAAGAGGTGTTAAAATTAGGGAATGCACTTGAGCTTGAAGAACTCGATGAACTTGAAGAAGAGGAAGAACTCGAGGAGCTTTGTGGAGTATAAGAGGATGGTTCGGCTTCTGCAAGTCCGCATTCAACATCGGATAAGAGTGGTTTAATGTATTTCACACCTGTATAATTGCTTGGGTCTGAAGTATAAGCTATTTGCCAAAGTTGCGGTTGTCCATCCGCTAAATTTTGTGCTATTATAGCAGCACCTAAAAGTCCACCATTATTATTTCCACCGGGGTTGCTTCCGTTATTTCCACTTGGGTTCGATCCAAAATGATACAAGCTAGCGCAAGTATTATTATACCAATTTTGTACAGCCGTTTCCATTCCTTCATTCATACATCCCGGTCCATAAGGTCTGAAATATTCCATGGTTTCACTTGCTTGATAATCGTGTCCCTGAATATCATATTTATCAAATCCTTCTGAGCAATTGATGGATACTATTGCATCTTTTAGAAACGTAACGCTAGGGTAGGTGTATAATGTAATGGGGACCATAGTTACCTTGTCGACAGTCATACTATTTACTTTTTCTTGTGGAGTAGCAAATTTGCTCGTTCTGAAATAGATGGTATAGAGCACTTTACGTTGCGTAATAGTTTCACTATTGTTATTCATTAGATTTGTATAGGCATTTTGATAAGCAGGTCCGAAGTTTATAGTATTATTAATAGGTTCGGTATAATTACCAAGATTCATTGTGAGATTATTGCTTTGTAGAAAGTCGTTCATCGTTTGAGCATCATTCACTTTACAGTTATCATTTTGTTCATTTGCAAGCGCTTGCGTAGTAATTTCCCGTTCGGCAACGATGATCAGTTTATAGATCGTTTGCGGACTTAATGAAGCCATATCGAAGTTCACTTGCATTAAATTTTCTCGTGTCACTTCTACGATTTGAGCGCTTCCAGATCCGTTGATTGGCTCAAATTCTGCATGGAGTTCAAATCCACAGCTTTCAAAATCCTGAAATTTGGGTTCATGGTCTACATTAAAATCGATTTCTCCTGTGGCTAGGTAACCATAGGGATAAAAACGTTGTCGGGGATAGGGAAGGGTATAATCGACAAATAATTCTTCAATTTCTGTAAGATTCGTTGTAGTTGTGAATACATTTTCTATAATTTCTTGAATAGGCTGATTCTTTTTGGGTCCTTCAAGGTATTTTGCGGGTGTCCAAGTATGGCTATTTGCGTATTGTTGTGAGCTATAATACATAGTGGGATCACCATTAAAATATTCGATGTATGATTTTGCCAGGATCTTATATTTGGCATTACCGAAAAGAAGAGAAGGATTTCCGTTTGAGTTTTCCGCTTTGAAAGTTGAAATATTATCTGTTTCATCAAGTTTAACTGAATAATCTATGTTATTCCAAGCACTTCCACTTCCATTTTCTTTTTGCCACTTACTTTCATTTCGGAAGCGATAAAGTTTATCAATGATGCCTCCAAGTCCGTCGCCATATACATAGCGTTTATGTGAATTATTTTCTTTATGCCATTGGATTGTAGGTCTTACACCAACGCTTACATTTTTGTCTCCATTGGAAGGCGTTACTACTCCGATCAAGTCCATATTCTCTAATTCCAATTCCTCTCGTTCAATAAGTTGCCCTGAATTTACTAAGGGTTGAATATCACAAAAAGTTCCTATAGAAAAAGCTTGTTCAATATCTACATCAAAGATTAGTAACTCAGCTTCGGCTTTTATAAGACCCTTTATCCCTGTAGGATTTGGGAAGGCGCCTTCTAAGATAATACCCAATTCTAAACTTCCAACTTCGGCTGTAAGTGCTTCTAATACGAACCTCCCATAGATATATCCCATTCCTTGGGCATACCATTTATTGATTCCGAAATCTTCACTTCCATTACAGGTAGCAGCAAAGTAATTAAGTACAGCAATATCTACTCCGGCCATCGCTGTTATTCCAATTCCAGTACCTAATACTGAAATATCTACATCCATATCAAGGTGAACTCCCGCCATAAATCCGATACCTAATCCATTTTGGGTATTATTTACAAGACTGGAATTGAAATTAAAGAATGCGTCCACTTTGTCTGGAAGCACCGGAGGCGGAAGTTGCATACCCGTCATAAAGTAAGCACCTGCATTGATTCCGGTGTAACCCATATCGATGGTAGTAGTTAGTTTATTCGTTGGAATTCCGGCTTTAAAATACCAAAGTGTAGGTGATCGATAAAAATCAATATCGCCAGTTACGATTAACATTGGATCGTCTTTTGGAATATTACCCAGCACGCCAAAATGCGCTGAAAAGGTTTTATTTGGGAAGTCGTACATAATGGCAACTGTAGCGGTAACCATGGCTTCATCTTTATTAGTTGCTTCCAATTCTTGCATTACATATCCCGCTCCGGTAAGGGCAACCAGATTAAGTCCACCAGTATTTAAATTTATTTCAGCTGTTAATGTTACATCCGCATTAAAAGTACGTGATGATGGCGTAAGAGCAGTTACAACTGAAGCTTGTATACCGGCATAACCCTTAGCTACATTGAAAGCTGATTTAGGATCTACCGAAGCACCGCCAACAGCAGATGGATTAGGCATATCCTGATTTACGGCCATATTATAGTAAACGCCACCACCAAATCCATAAACATCGAGAGGAGTTGCCATTGGAATAGGACTAGTAGGTAAGTATACCATAGCAAAGGCATACCAATAATTCACCTTATCATTAGAGATTACTTTATTTCCAAAGAGAACCGTTCCATTTATTTTTATCGACTTTATAAATGCCAGTTCTATATCCCCTTGAAAGCCATTTCCAAATTTGACATCATTTTTAAAGAAATTGATCTTTCCTTTAAAGTCAACTGCTCCTGTTTCTACTTCAAGGTAAATTTCTTTGATGTCTGTACCTGTATGTTTAAAGGAGATACTATCGGCAAAAGAGTCGATCTTATTTTTAATAAAGAGTTCTGTTCCACCCGAAATGGAAGCCGCTTCTCCAGCAAGGTCTAATCCCACTCCCATTACTAAACCGGTGTTTTCGAGAAGATCCTCGTTCCACTCTAAATTTTCAAGAACAATTCCAAAACCTGCTATTGCCAATGTTTTCGAATCTATATCAGTTCCAATTTGTCCTATTTCGATATAGCTTGGATTTTTTTCACTTCGAATGATCATATTTTCAAAAGTGATATCGGTCAAATTCATCTTATCAATATCACCAATTGCGGGAGCAAAGCTTAATTTTCCATTTAAATTGGCCTCAACTATAGCCTTATTAGCACTTAATGTAACTTCTAAATAGCTGTTATCATTAAATGTAGCTTCTGCAAACCATGTTGAAAAAGAATAGGAATCTATCGGACTAAAAGTAAAAGTATGTTTGGTTTTATTCCCAATAAATTGAATGTCTGCGGTATAGTCAAAAGGTTCATCTATCACTGGGATTTTTAAACCTCCTGAAAAGAAAGCTTGCTGAAGATTGTTTTGCAATATATTAACACTTACACTATCAATGGTCAAGGGCCATTTTCCCATTGCGCCTTTTTTGCTTGAAAGTAGATTACTCGTTTGAATCAATCCAGTTAAGCCATCACTGTCTACAATTAAATCGTTAGCATAAAGTTTAATCCTTTCGTTGCTATCTTCGTACAATTTCATCCATTTTGGTAAATCGATTCGCAGTGCTTCTATATAAAAGCCCTGCCAGTCTGGGCCACCGGCATTTTGATAATTATCGGGAAAGACCATGGTAGATAAATTGCTTGAAATACTATGGTCAAGAACAGCATTTCCAACACGAATGATATAGTCTTCAAGTTCTTTATAAATAAACAATTGTTCGGAGGATGAATTATTTCCATCTGCAACATCCGTATCGAAAGAAACAAAAGCCAGCCAATCCGACCAATTGACAAAATTGCAAACAAATGAAGCGACCAAAGTATCTCCGGCTTGAATCCTGCCTTCACTATTTACGGGTTTAAAAACATCAGGATTAAAGCGAACATCTCCACTAGCATGAATGCCAACAAAACCATCACAATCAAAGCTAAGGTAGGTGCCTTCTTGCATTGATGAAGCAGGTTGAAAGGTAAGTTTAGTGGAATTATCGAAGGTGTAATTTAAAGGTTTGACTAAAGCTAATTGTGCTTCATCAGCACTTAAGGAAGGTCCGCCAGGTGTTATGCAAAGATCTTTAGCCATAAATTGCAAATAGCGTGTTCCTGAAGGATCATCATCCAGTTTTTGCATATAGGAAAGATTGTAGGATGCGTGATCCGGGAAAAAGTTCATTCCTACTATTTGAATACTATGATCTTCTGAACCAATTGATATTGGAATACTTGTTCCTACTTGTTCAGATACATTTGTGAGATTTTCAATATAATAATTGGGATCAGTTAGGGCATTGTATGCTTGTTCAAGATTATTGAACTGAATATTTTCTGTGGCGGTTTGAATATCGGCCCAGGTTTCATTTATCCAAGAACCCTGTCGAATACTTGCTTTGGCTACTCCGGCAAATACACGCTTATTCGCATTTACTTTTAGTCCGCTAAACTCCACTTTTATTCCAACGGGGATATAGCCACCAGCCTGTATAACTCCTGTTCCGCTGTAAGTACCTGTTCCTTGGATCGAACTGACCAGCATTTGAAAATTTCCAAAATCAATGATAGATCCTATCGCCGGTGTTGATGGACCGGAACTTTGAGAACCTGATAAATTAAATTGGCAATTACTTCCACAATTAAGTGATTGGTCGGGAAGGGGAGGAGGAATATAAGCGTTGGCATTATTAAATCCATTATCTGTATCATTTCCATCTCCTGCAGGAGCATCTCCATAGGTAAAGGTTACGATATCGCTATAGCCATCATTTCTTACGTTTAGTAATCCGTCTTCTCTGTAAGCTCTTACTCTTATGCCATATTTATGACCTTCCTCTAATAAAGGATACTCCATTCCATATAAGAAAGTATTTGTTAAAATATCCTCCTCGTAAAAGGAAAGAAAATCACCGGTTAAGAATGCATCATAAGGATTCATTGGCATATCGGTGAGGTCTACCATCTCTATTCGATATCTTAGATCAGGAATGGATAAACTAACCGGTATCCAATTAATATTAAGCAATTGTGGTTCTGTTACAGTTATTTTTTGATCAGACTGTGGATAGGTAATAATAGGTGGATCTACTGCGATCACACTAAAAGGTGCGGTACATCCCATTGGTGATGTTGAACTCAATGGAATTCCGGAATTATAATCATAAGCTCTTACACAGATCGTATAGCTTCCATCCGGCAACTGTTGATCGTTTATTATTTCTTCTAAGGTAATTCCTATAAAATCAAAATCACTTTCGCTATAGGAATTATAAAAATCACTTAGGTCTCTTCCTGTTAATACCATCGATTCTCCAGGACCTAGATCAATTTCTTGATTAGGCATAGCACTTTCTTTGGTTCGCACAATAATTCCATTACCTCCTGATAATTCAACTCCAAGTTTAATGGAATGACCAGCGTTAAAGTCGG
The DNA here is from genome assembly GCA_024641785.1 of Flavobacteriales bacterium. Taxonomy (GTDB): domain Bacteria; phylum Bacteroidota; class Bacteroidia; order Flavobacteriales_D; family JAHECK01; genus JAHECK01. Next base: position 9,677 of record JAHECK010000067.1, read on the forward strand.
TATTTTGAATACTGATGATGGTCTGATCATCCAAGTTCATCACTTCATCGGCATAGTTCGGATAAGGAGGTAAAAGCGTAATAGATACAATTAAAGGTTCTTGACCAAAGGCGATGGCACTCATTAAAAAGCCAACAAGAACAAGAAAATATCGAATTGATTTTAGGTTCATGAAGCGCATTCTGAATAGTTGTTAATCAAGTTTAGAATTGCCAAACCTGAATTAAAAGTTTAACATCTAAATTCCTCTTTGTTAGTCGTTTAAACAACTGTCTTCGTGCGCTAATTAGTTAGTTTGTTCTATGAATTGAGTGAATTGAGCAATTCGTTGAGTGAATGGTAATAATAAGGTGGATTCAATGAAGCTCTATTGCTAAAGTTATTTGTAGAAATCTTAATATTGAAGTAACTAACTAAAAATGCATCACTTATGACTAAGCTTAAAGTGCTCTTTTTGAGTTTGATTTTCATTCAAGTTCAGCTTTTTGGACAAGTAGAAATTACAGAAATAGGTCCGGCTATTGGAGATGAATTTTATTATGGAGTTTTTATTGATGCTCCTGACCCCGGTGATGATGGTGCAAATGTAATATGGGATTTTGAAGATTTTAATACGACCTTTTATACCTTAGTCAATTATGTGAATACTCCATCTGATCTAACAGGCTATGAAGATTATCCTGATTGTTCTTCGGGCTGGATCGTGGATTTGATCGTATCTGAACCTTTCAATAGTTTTTTTGATTTTGAAAATGGGGCCTGGATCGAATACGGATCGTATGCAGATGTTTTTAGTATCATTAGTCAAAGCATCTATACCGATCCTTTTGAAAGGTATAGTTTTCCAATGAATTATGGCGATTCAGGCTCCGACACCTATGCAGGTACTACTAGTTTGGATGCAATTAGTGGAACACTTTCGGCTAGCTATACTTATGAAGTAGATGCCTATGGTTCTATTTCCTTACCCACTTCTAATTTCCCGGTGGCTTCTTATGAAAATGCATTACGTGTTTCCTATATTCAAAATGAATCATCGATTATAAGTGGGATTACAACTTTAACAGATATCTATGGATATCAATGGTTTATAGATCAATATCCGGTACCAATTGCGATATCAGAAAATACAATTTCGCTAAATATCAGTGGAGATACATTGGACAACACGAATTATTTTTATCGCTTATATGGCTATAATGGAGTTGTTTTGGGCCTAGAAGAAAATCAAATTGACTTAAGTTTTAATATGTATCCCAATCCGTGTAAAGACTATATATCGATTGATTATGACTTAAATGAGCGGGCCGAACTTCAAATTTTATCTTTAGACGGAAAACGAGTTAAATCATTTTCAATCGCTGCAAATACAAGGCTCGATGTTAGTGATATCCATCCGGGATTTTATATTTCTAAATTGTTTGTTAACGGTCAATATATCCTAACATCATCATTCATTAAATCAAACTAAAGCTTTTATTATGAGAAAACTTTTTACTTATTTTATCATTGCCATTTTTCTTCAACTTAACGCTTTTTCACAAGTACAAATTAATGATATTGAACCCGAAATTGGAGATGAGTGGGTCTATAAACAGATTAATGATGAATTCGATCCGGGTACAAGCGGAGCAAATGCAATATGGGACTTTTCGGTCTTAGGATTAGCAGATTACACAGCTGATTATACCGTTTCTTTATCAGAAAACGTTGCAGGTGCCAGTTATTTCCCTGAAAGCAGTATTGCTTGGGTGATTGATCTTTCCGGTCTTGTCGAGCTCAATTTTTTTATGGGATTCGACAATGATCTTTTTGTAGAATACGGAAGCTATAATGAATATGATGGAGACGAGACAATTACAATATATACAGATCCTTTAGTAAGGTTTAGTGCACCTCTCGACTACTTAAATTCATCAAGCGATGCTTATGAAGGTTCGATCTCCATCCCATTTATTGGAGAGCTTCCCCTTACAGGGTCAATGAGCTATGAAGTAGATGCCTATGGAAGTATCACCACTCCCCTTGGAACTTACCCGGAAGCTTTAAGAGTAAACTCACTTGAAACGGAAGATCAAGAATTTGTTCCGGGGCTTTATATGACTACGATAAATACAACCTATATGTGGTATGTTGAGAACTACCCGGTTCCAATTCTGATCATTGAACAAAGTGAATCGTACACTTTTGGGGAGTTTGACGAAATAACATATTCCTTAACCTATCTATCGAGTTACAATGGAGTAGCATTGGGAGTTGATAAAATGAAAGCAAAAAACAGCTTTAGTCTCTATCCAAATCCCAGTTCTGATTTTATCTCCTTAGATTTTGATCAAAAAGGTATTTCAGAATTACGAATTCTTACGATAGACGGAAAAAGTATTAAGACTCAATTTATTCAAAGTGCTAGCAAAGTGGATGTTAGTGATCTATCACCGGGATATTATATTGCCGAACTAATAGTTGATGGAAGTCCTTTTAGCCAGAAAGCATTTATTATTAATCGATAATTAATTTGAAAATTGTGCTTTTTAATAAATGGATAATTGTTGGTATTACCTTATTCTGCTTTGCGCTTAATTTGGATGGTCAAACGATTGATCCAAAAGCCAAGCCTTTTAAAATTAATGGTTCTATCGGTGGTAATGCAAGTTATAATAGCATTTCAGGCATCCCTCAGCGAAGACAACCATATGGTTACGGACTTTTTGGGACCGTTAACATTCAATTATATGGTTGGTCTTTGCCTTTTTCAATTGCGATTAGTCAGCAGGGAAGTAGTTTTAGTCAACCTTTCTCGCGCTTTGGAGTTAGTCCGCAATACAAATGGATAAAACTTTATGCCGGATATCGGAATATGAATTTTTCGGAGTTTACCTTGGGTGGAGTTACCTTTTTGGGTGGTGGAGTAGAATTAACGCCGGGTAAATTTCGTTTTGCCGCCATGTATGGTCGATTGCGAAAAGCGATCGACCAACCTCAAAATCAATATGAAATCCCGCAATACCAGCGGAATGGATATGGTTTTAAAGTTGGTTTTGGGACTAAAACATTTATAGATCTAAGTTTTTTTAATGCAAAAGACGACATTAACTCTCTGCCTTCTCCGGATTCATTGATTTTAAGAAATCCTCCTGAAGCGAGTACGACACTTGGTCTTAATGGAAGAATAAGCATGGGGCAGGATCATTGGATATTCGACTATGATGCTGCTATTGGAACCTATACACGTGATTTAAGAGTAGAGGAAATTGAAAACATAGGTGGTTTAGGTGGAAGTATTTCAGATTATTTGGATGTAAATGCTTCTTCAAATGCAGCATTTGCAGCCTCAACAGGTTTAGAATACAAAAACCAGATCTTTTCTTTAGGTGGGAAATACCGCTATGTTCAATCGGGATTTCAGACACTTGGAACAAATTATTTATTGAATGATCTTGAAATGATTACGATTAAAGGTGGGCTAAATCTGATTAAAAACAGAATGAATATTAATGGAAGTTTCGGGATTCAAAACAATAATCTTTCAGAGCGTAAGTATGCAAAAACGAGTCGAAATATCGGTTCAGCATCGATCAATTACAGGGCTACGGATCAACTCAGTTTTAATGTCATTTATAGTAATTTCTCTATCTATCAGACTGTAATAAGAGATTCTATTTTCGCGGATAGTGTAATGGTAGATCAGATGAATCACTTAGTGAATTTTGGTGCCACCTATATTGTTGTCTCTGATAAATACACGCACAGCTACATGCTCAATACTAGTTTTCAGGAATTAGCCGATCAACGGGAAAACCAGACTTATAATGCCGGAAACCAATTGATAAGTTTGATCTTTACTTATGGGATTCGCTTTAATGAGAAGAAATTCGGACTTACTTTCGGTGCCAATTATCAGGACTTTTCTTCTTTATTTACAGCCCAAAGCCGTTATGGTGCGAATGTAGGTTTCAACATTCAACTATTAGAAAGAAAACTAAACCTCCGCTTAAAACAAATTTGGAACCGAAGCGTGCTCGTCGATCGCTTTGATAACATTTATAATACTCAATTATCCCTTGTCTACGCTTTTGTAAAAAAGCATAGTTTAACATTTTCTTCTGCTTTTATTTCAAGACAGGGAGTAAATAGTTTTACAGAATTAACCGCAAGTATTGGTTATAGGGCAAGGTTTTAATAGAATTTACTAATTGAATTTCCGCATAAGGAGTCATTTATCACACTCCTTTTTTATATATTCGTTTTCACACAAACACCTTAGTAAAATGGACGATAAAAAAGATAAAAATGCAAAAATCGCGACCTTAATGGGAACCCTTTTTATGGTATTTGGGATCACCTATTTTAACTTCGATAATATAATGGATGAGGATAATTTACGTCCATTTATCATGATGATATTAGGCTTGGTCGTTATCGTTTATCTGCTTTACTTAAGAAGGAAGGTCGAATAATTTAAGTTATAAACAATGAAATTAGAACGTGCCTTATTTCAAAAAAGTCATTTTTATTTTATTGGATTTAGCTTTCTGATGCTAGTTGCTTTTTGGCTTAGCTATTTTTCGAAATTATTGGATCAAGAAAATTATCGCATGCACCTTCATGGAAGTATAATGATTCTGTGGTGTGTATTATTGATCTCTCAGGCTTACCTTATTCGAGCAAAGAAATTTAAATTGCATCGAATCTTTGGGAAAGCATCTTATTTTTTAGTGGCTTTAATCGCTTTTTCGACCATCGATCTTTTTAAGTTTAGACTGAGTGAATTAAGTCAATTATCGGCAGGTGATTATTTAGCTACTTCTTCCGTTTTAATGGCTTTATTTACCTTTTTGATTTTTTATGGACTGGCAATTTATTATAAGAAAAAACTTACCATCCATGCTCGTTTTATGATTTGCACTGTCTTTGCGCTTTTTACAGCAGTAATAGATCGTATTCTTTACTTTTATTTTCCTTTTGTAGGTCAGTTTATGCCAAATGTCGATGGTCCGGTGATGCAAGTAGTAGGCTTAACATTAGGAGATATTCTTTTAGTTCTTTTGTCAATATGGGATTGGCGATCACATAGGCGTTTTGATGTCTTTCCAATCGCTTTAGCCATTCATTTAGTTTATCATTACGCTGTTTTGAACTTTTATAAATTTGAATTCTGGAGAATTTTTAGTGATTGGTTTTATAGTTTATAAGGTGCATTCTCGAGCTGCATGTTTTTAAAATCCTTTAATGATTTTATTTTTAAAATCTATAAAATAAGTACTATTTTCAAATAGAATTTCAAACTTGAATCATTAACTCGATCTGTTTATATTGTTTATTTTAGGGTGCTAATTTTGCCTTGTAATTATAGATTTTCGCTCTTTTTGAAAATAAAAATTAAATATTTAATCTTTCTATTTATCGCTTTACTAAGTTTTAATAAAACGAGTAAGGGTCAAAAAACAGATTCCATATTTCATATAAATGGAGATATACTTACAGGTGATTTTAAAAAAATGGATTATGGTGTTGCCAGCTATAAAATGGATGGTATGGGGACAATCTCTGTTGAAGATGTAAAGATCAATTCTATTAAATCGAAAAAGCTCTTTGAAATCAAAATGAAAGATGGGAGCATTAAATTTGGATCTTTTGATAGTTCTTTGGTTGAGAATAATCAAGTTAGAAAAGTCAATATTATTACAAAGGATTCGATATTTACAGTAAGTATTGACGATATAGTTGAAGTCTATCCTATAAAACAGAATTTTTGGATGCGAACGAGTGGTAGTTTTGGACTAGGTTTCAATTTCACCAAGGGAAGTAATGTGGCAACAATTGCAGTTAATGGGGATGTTTATTATCGAAAAAAGAAGTCTTATTTTTTACTAGAATTTTCTGACAACAACACTTATCAGGAAAAAGATTTAACAGCAGTGCAAGCAGTTGCATCTTTCGCGTGGCAACGCTTACTTAAAAAAAAATGGTCGGCACAAATTGCTTTTGGAGTAAGTCAGAATAGTGAATTAGGAACCTTGTTACGAATAGGATTTAATGGAATTGGAATAAGGGATATCGCCTATAATAATTGGAATCGACTTTATGCCGGTGCCGGATTTGCTTTAATGCGCGAAACACCTTATGATGATTCAGGGACATCAGATGATGTATCGGCCTTATTTCAGGTTGTCTGGAGAGTATATAAGTTTACTGAACCTAAAATAAGTGTTACGGCAGATATTAGTTATTTACCTTATTTATCAGATCTTGAACGCTATAGAATAAATGTAAATTTAAACCCAAGCATTAGTATCTTGAGCGATAATTTTAAAATTGGCTTACAATTTTATTTTAATTTAGATTCGAGTCCTCCTTCAGGAGCTACTTCTACTTACGATTATGGAATAAACTTACAGCTTTCTTATTCCTTCCATTAAGTTGCACTCACATTAAACGAAAAGCTTAAATACTCCCAGGTAAATACAACCGTTCCTGATTTGTTAATCGCGAAAGATAATTTCTCTACGATATTTTTATTCTTAGTCGTTTTTACATTGACTCGCAAAGCATCATTTTCTTGTTTATAGTCGTAAGCACCCCATTGATCCGCTACTTTATTAAATACTACGACCCAATTTCCTTTTACTTCAGGGATTGTAAATAATGAATAAGTTCCAGCTGCTAATTCACTTCCATTGATCACTACATCTTTATCAAAAGTAATAGTAGTTGCTTCATTTGCTCCGGTTCTCCATACTTGATCATAAGGTACAAGTTCTCCATAAATAACACGTCCATTCACCGATGGCTGACCATAATTAATGGTGACATTCAAATGATCAATTGTTTGACTTGCACTCACCGGTGGACTTTTTCGTTTTGCTTTATCTTTCTGGGCAGACAAATTATTAATTCCACTAAAAGCAATAAAAAGGATAAGCGTAATTCTAAGTATTTGTTTCATTTTGTTTCAATTTTGTTTGTTCGTTTCAAATCTACTACAATACATCAATAGTATTTAATGTTGAAAATAAATTTATTGATAAATAGTGTTAAAATGTATTTCTTGCCAACAGATCTTCGATCATTTGAAGTTCATGTTGTGTCGAAATAGAAGTGCAGGCTTCTTTCATTATTTTACGATATTCTTTTGCTTCTTCGGGTAATTTACTGCCCGAATTTTCCCATGTTTTTCTATTCGGCCATTGAGCATAAGCAATATAATGTTCATTATTCTTTTTATGTAATCGAGAACCTAAACTTCCTTCATATTGATAGATCAATTGAGTAAGATTTTTCCATGCCTCAATAAAGGAAGCTTCCTTTCCCGGATGGACTTCAAAATGATAGATAATAGCAAACATAGTATTTGGGTTTAATTGTAGAACAAATATTAAAACAAGATTTTTTTCTATAAAATAAAATAAAAGATCCCATGCTTAAAAATAAACATGGGATCTAATGATTTCATTTTATTTTAATGATTTAAAATTACTCTATAAGAGCTATTATAATTAAAAGTATTCAGCTGAATAAAATACAAACCATTACTCAGTTCACTGCCATCTCCATTTCTTCCATCCCATATAAGTTGATGCTGGCCAGGGCCGAATTTGCCTTGATGTAGGATCTTGACAGGTCTTCCGTAGGCATCAAAGACGCGTATACTCAAATCACCTTCTTCAAAGACATCGAAAGAGATGGTTGTCTCATTCATAAATGGATTCGGATAAATTTCCACATGATCAATTCCTAAATTGGACGGTACTTCACTATTAGGATTACTACTAATATCATTATTCAAGTTTTTATCTTGGTCGATTTCAGGACTGATACAAATGTTGCTTCCACTTAGTGTCAACCACCAGTGTCCTTTTGCTTTGTTCCATGAAGACCATGATTTAGAATTAGATAAATAAACATCAAGATCTCCTGTGAATTCATATCGAACATTCGCTTCTAACCAGGTAAAAGAGCCGTTGAGCCACAGCAATCTACCAAAGCCTTTTGGCATTATCTTTACTGAACTTGCTTCGCCAAAGTAAGTATAAGAGGCTCCTTCATCCGAAAGACTTTCCATATCGATGATTCCATCCGGAGTTTCCATGTAAAAGATCTTATCATCAGCAATGGATGGATTTATATTCAATATACCGGAAATACTGTTTGTACAGGATCCTTCTTCCATTTCTAATTCAGGGTAAGAACATATTTCCGCCCCATCAATATCGATCCACCAAAATCCGTTCGGATTTGAACAATTATTTGGAGAATTATTGACTAATGAAACCAGCATGTCCCCGGTGAATTCATATCGGATATTCGTTTCTAAAGTGATATCAACACCATTTACAGTGAGAGTTTTTCCATTTCCTTTCACCTTTATTTTTATAGAACTGGCTGTTCCAAAATAGCTATAGTCTTCATCTTCATTTGCCAGTGTGCTCATATTTATCGTTCCGTCAGGAGTTTCCATAATGAACTTGCTATTTTGCGACATGGAAGGATTAATATTGAGATTTCCAGCAATGCTATACGCACAGGTGTCCTCGTCATCAATCACATCTAATGTACTTGGATCACAATCGTCATCTATTCCATTATTGAGAATTTCTGTGGCAGCTGAATTCACTTCAGCGTTTGTATCATCACAATCACTATTGTCGCTAACGTAGTTTAGAGGCTGACTGCAACTGTAAATAAATACTTCAGCATCTCCAAATGAATCTCCATCGACATCCGCATACCATATACTTTGTCCGCTTATCGTAGGATCTTCATCATCGACTAGCCCATCACAATTATTATCCAGTCCATCACAAAGTTCTGGCGCACCCGGGTAAATATTGGCGTTAGTATCGTCACAGTCATCAGCAGGGGACAGACAAGAACCCAACGTATAATGGCCATCGCCATCGGCATCAATGGATAAGTCTTCATCGACGACCCCATCGCAATTATTATCTATGCCATCACAAATTTCAGGGGCACCCGGATAAACATTGGCATTTGAATCGTTACAGTCATCAGCAGGGGACAGACAAGAACCCAGCGTATAATGGCCATCGCCATCGGCATCAATGGATAAGTCTTCATCGACGACCCCATCGCAATTATTATCTATGCCATCACAAATTTCAGGGGCACCCGGATAAACATTGGC
>JAHECK010000001.1 GCA_024641785.1 Flavobacteriales bacterium
AAACAATCATTTACGGACAAAGTATTCAACTCGATCTATCTGATCTAAATCCCGGTTTATACTTCGTATCCAAAGATGGATCGATTCGAAATGCTCAAAAACTGATCCTTAGGTAAAAGAATTTATTTAATATAGTCTGCTAGCTAAGAAGAGTACAATTGTATCTTTATTCTCACTAAATTAAAGTGATGCTGGATAATAAATTCAATTTAGGTTTTTTCCCTACGCCTCTGCAAAAACTGGAAAATCTTTCTGAAAGCTATCCGGGTTATTCCATTTTTATTAAGCGAGATGATTTGACCGGCCTGGCATCAGGTGGAAATAAAACCAGGAAACTGGAGTATTTGATTAAGCAAGCCTTGGATGAAGCTTGCAATACAGTTATAACGGCGGGTGCCCAGCAATCAAATCATTGTCGACAAACAGCTGCTGCTTGCGCTAAAGCCCGACTTGAATGTCATTTATTATTAGGTGGCGAAGAACCAAAAGTATATGATGGGAATTTATTATTATCCTCAATACTAGGAGCACATATTCATTTCACCGGCTCCCATCGCAAAGGAGAAGATATTTTACAAGTAAAAAAAGAACTCGAAGTCAATAATCATAAATGCTTCGTCATTCCATATGGTGGATCGGTATTGACAGGAGCTCTCGGTTTTGTAAACGCAGTAAAGGAACTCAAAGATCAATTAGATGCACAAAAATTAAAGATCGATTACGTTTTTTTTGCTTCAAGTTCCGGAGGAATGCAAGCCGGATTAACATTGGGACTTGAATTATTTCAACTTGATTGTGAATTATTGCCTATCAATATCGACAAGGATGAAACAGGTGGATTATCATTGGAAGAAGTCGTCTTGAATTTAATAAATGAAGGAAGTCGACCTTTAAATATAAAGAGAGAATACACACTTAAGGATATCCCATTAAATAGAGAATACGATAAAGCAGGTTATGGAAATGTAACTGAAAATGAAAAAAATGCTATTTTAGAATTAGCTTCTAAGGAAGGAATACTTTTAGACCCGGTTTATACAGGAAGAGCTTTTCATGCTATGTTAGATCAATTAAAAAAGGAAAAGATACCATCAGACTCCAACATTCTTTTCTGGCACTCGGGTGGCTTCCCGGCTATCTTTGAATATGCTGATCAATTTCACACAAAAAAAGGATAGCAAAAAGCTATCCTTTTTTTATTATTCTTTTCTCTTAATAGTTTAGGTTAAAAATTAAGCAACTTTAGAAAGTTACAAATTTAGTTCACTACAATTTTTCCGCATGCCATAATTTGATCTTTACTTTTGATCTTATAAAAATATAACCCCTTTGTATTGTTTGAAAGGTCAATTTGAGTGCTGGAGCTATTTGTTTTTTCCCAATAAACAATTTCTCCTGTGAGATTGTAAATTTCAATACTATATTCTGAAGTGAGTGTTCCAATGATCTTCAAATTAAAGGATCCGCTGGATGGGTTAGGATAGACAATGAAAGCATTGTCTTCAATGACTTGTTCAATTCCTGTGTTTATGATGTTACTTATTGCCAAAGTATCTGAATCACTACATCCAAAATAATTCACAATTACTACATATGTTCCAGTGTCTACAGGTATAATGGAATTCCCGATTTCTCCTTCTAGTTCTACGTCATTTAAAAACCACTGAAAGGTTGAATCTGTTACATTGCTTAAAGCATTAAGTGCCGGTGCACTGTATTCCAAGGCTACTGATGGCGTTTGAAAAGCAGTATCGTTATACAAAGTAATATACTGATTTGAATAAGTCTCTTCATAACAACCATATTGCCCGCCTGTAAGGCTTGTTCCATATGAAAGACCAGAAATAATATATTCATCTCCAATATTTACTACATCTAAAGGTCTTCCGGTTCCAACCAGTGAACCAAAATTTGTTGCATATAAAATTGTTCCTGTTTCATTTTCTAAATGAGCTAAATATCCACTGCCGAATTGAGCAGTAGCAAGTGTTGTAGAACCAAATGTGGCATTTCCACCATAAAGCCCCATAACAAATATATTACCCGACGATTGAACTTTAATCCCATTCGTTTCCATATTTCCACCAGAATGGTGTAATTCCTCAACCCATTGTGCCTCTAAATTGCTATTTAGCTTTACAACAAGCGCATCACTCCCACCAGTAACAGTGCCTAGGGTATCCGAACCGATTACCTGATCTGCAAGGTAATATGGAACCGCAGCGAAAACATTTCCTTGTTCATCCGCTGTAACACAAAGTTTGTTTAGGTAACTATTCCCTTGACATAAATAGGTTCCTCCAATTACGGTTCCAGCAGTGTCTAACTTAAAAATACCAACATGGTTGTTGTTTCCGGCATCAGGAGCACTGATCGTAACTTCGCCATAAGTTACCGGATTAGAGAATATACCATTACCCATAATATGGCCGATAACATAAAGTGTGTCTTGCTCACTCATATAAATAGAACTGATATTAAAGCTTCCACTTGAAAGGGCAACATTCCAAACCAGCTGATTATTTGAATCAAATTTTTTGATTTGGCTGTCATAATTATTTGCTGAGTAAACAAAGCCATCCTTTGCAACGATAGGACTATTATATGTGTTCCCTAAACCCACATTTGATTGATAGACCAATTGTGTGTCAAAGCGAATCAACTGACCGGCTGCTCCATTTCCGGAAAAAACAGTGTCACCTATTATATCAATAGTTCCTGCAACATTTGATGATAAAATGATATGCCCATTTACCTCATCGTATGCAAGCGAAAAAGCATGAACCTGATTTCCGGTTGAGGAAATAACTTTGTAAGCAAGCGCTTCTCCATTATGGCTCCATTTGGTTAGCAGTAGATTATTACCACTTAGTTGAATGGTGTCATTTCCAACCTGAATTGGAGCAAAGAAAGTAGCTACTGTATAGAGATTAGCTTCATCATCTGCGCTTATGGCTAATCCCCCGCTACCTGAAAATGGGCTATCATTGATAAATGGAGTAAATGAAACCCAGTCGAATCGTTGGGCATTCAAGCATAAGCTTACTAACAAAAAGTTGAATAAAAGTAGTGTTCTGATCATTTTAGTTTGGATTTAATGTTTGTTTTCTTTAGCCAAAGGACAACAAACTCCTGTTTAAATTCAATAGAACATTGGTTGACACTATGTTAGATCATCGACCGAAATAACGGTTAACGGCTTCGGTTCTGTTTTGGACGTGCAGCTTACTATAAATGCGATGGATATGTTGTTTAACTGTCCCTACCGAGATTTCCATCTTATCGGCAATTTCTTTGTATAAAAGTCCTTGTGCAAGTAAAGTCAACACTTCCTGCTCACGCCCACTAAGCCCGCTGCTCTCTAAAGATGTTGGCTGAGATGTTCTGAATTGACTAACTACCCGTCTAGCTACAAAAGAACTCATAGGAGCACCTCCTTCAATCAATTCTCGAACTGCATTGAGAATTTGATCGGGAGCAGCACCTTTTAAAATATAGCCATTGGCTCCTGCTTTTAACGCTTCAAAAACTCTATGATCATCATCGTTCACTGTATACATCAAAAACTGAGAATGTGGCGATTTTTGCTTTAGTTCGCTTAAACACTCGATGCCATTTTTTCCCGGAAGATTAATGTCCATTATATATACCTGTGGAAAAGACTTGTAATCAAAGGAAAGTGCATCTTCGGCCGAAGGAAAAGCAAATTGAAAATCAAAATCGGATTCATTTAAAAATAATTCCTTTAGCATCTCACGGATGTTTAAATTATCTTCTACTATGCTAATGCTTATCTTTTTAATTGCAGCCATCTTCACAAAAATGCTTCTTAAAAATTCATTTTACAATAGAACATTAGTTAGGGGAAAGAGGAATATTTATAATAACCAAAGTGCCATTAATATTCACCCATTTAACACTCCCTCCTAACTTTAAAATTCTTTTCGATATATTTTTATGTCCATTACCACTGTAAGTAGAAATTTCCACCTTCATTCCAATTCCATTATCCTGTATCGTTATTTCAATTCCATTATTCCAGTGTAATGTCATTTCTATTTGACTTGAATTAGCATGTTTTACAGAATTATGCAAGACTTCTTTTATTACCAAAAAAATATTTCTTCGTTGCTCTGAATTTAAAAAACAGCTTGGCCATTGATCATCTTTTTGTAAATGAAAGCCTAAATCGTTTTCTGAAAGATAAATTCGAGCATAATTACTTATGTAGTCTATTAGCTCTTCAACAGAGCCTTGTTCTGCATCGAGTGACCAGATGATTTGACGCATACTCTCCATTAACTCTCCTGCATTTTTTGCTATCTGACCGATCTGCTCCTTTTGAAGGGCATGCTTTTCACGCCTTAATACCATCTCACTTTGCAATTTTAATGCGCTTAATCCGGCTCCCAGATCATCATGCATATCCATCGCTAATTGTTCTCTGATCTTAAATTCAGCAATTGTTTTCTCTTGTGTTAATCGTTCCATTTCCAATTTAGAAAGAAGCAACTTTTGTTTTTGTCTTTTCCGAAAAGTGATCAGTAAAGTGCTTAAGAAAAGGATAGCGAACAAACCTGATGTCAGCAAAAGAATTTGCTTTATTCTTGCTTGTTCAAGATCAGAAGCGGCTTGTGCATACTTTATCTGCTCCAAGTCTAATGCAATATCAGATCGCAATAAAGCTGCCTGTGTCGCTAAGGCAGATTGTGTGTTCTTTTTTTGAATTAAACTATCTAAAGTATACCACTTATTCAGTTTTTTAATCGCCATTTCAGGCTCTTCTATCAATTCCCAAACAAGAGCACTTTGCTTGGCAAAATTTCGTTGTGTAATTAAACCTATATCCACAGAATAATTCTCAAGGTGAATATCTGCCTTACTCATCGCCTCCATAATCTCCTTCTTACTTTTAATGCCAGACATTGCCATACACTGACCTGAAAGGGCATCTAATTCTATATCTTTATCTTTCGCTTCAGTTGCAACTCCTTCTGCCAAAACAAAATACACTAGGGCATTTTCTGAGTTTTTCTTTTTAAGTTCTAATTCGCCTAAAGACCAATATGCAACGGCAATTGCTCTTTCTGCATTTGCTTCTTTTGCCAACTCTAGTGATTTTTCAAGACAGATCTTTGCACTATCAATTAAGTCGATCTCTAGTAAGTTGACTCCAATATTTCCATAAACATGATATAATTCTGTAACCGGATATCTAGCTGAAGGATGCCTTGGGAAATATTTTAATGCATTTCCAAGTTCAACTAGTGCTTCTTTATTATTCTGAATGGTTTCATTCAAAAGACCTCTCAGATTAAAAATGTTAGCCATTAACAAACTGTCTTCAAGTTGACTTGCGAGCTGACTACATTTATCCAGATCTTGCATCGCTTCATTAAATAAACCATCGTAATACAAAACTTCTGCTCTATAGCTCAGCAAATAATAATATTCTTCAATTTGCTCAGTGGGTTCAATATAATTTAATGCCTGGTCAATGAAGATAATAGAGCTATCAGAGCGAAAGACATCCATTTGAAGTAAGATCTTATGAATGTATTCGTCCATCTTTTTATCTTCAAAATTGTCTAATTTCCTTACTTCAGATCCAAATTGTTGTTGTGCATAACAAATGGAATAAAAAACCAACAAAAACATTAAACAAGAAAAATATTTCAAATTTTTCAAAGGCATAACTAAAGAAGTGATTACATCATTTATTCGAACTTAGTAAAGATGAATAAACTATTTGAATTTGAATAGTTCATAAAGTGATTTTTTAAGGGAAGAGAAAAAGTCCAGCCCTTATGAAAAAAAATTATGGACTTTCTATAGAGAGTGCATTTAGAATGTCGAATTCCCTTTAGACGAGAGAAAGGGAAAGAAAATTGAACGACTAGCAATTAAAGCAAACTAGATCAAAAAGATACCCTCACGCCTTTTTCTATCAGGTCTTCAACCAAACTCTTAAAGACCACTAACTCATCTTCGCTTAATTCAAAAGGATTGTTTTTAATAAAAAGTCGCTCCAGCTTTGGCAACTCAAGTAAACTCCATGGCATCTCGCTCAAATCATTTTCCTGAACATCCACTTCTATTAAGCTCGTTACTTTTGTGAAATCAGGAAGTAAGATTAGTTTATTATAACCTACATCCAAAATCTCAAGCTTATCAAAGTCAACAATCCAAGGCGGTAAACCGATAAGCTGATTATGATGCATATATAGCTTTTTTAAGTTTTTTAGATCTTTTAAACTTTCAGGTATTACAGCTATTTGATTATAAGAAATATATAATACGTTTAATGATGAAAGTTTACTAATCCCTTCTGGTACTTCACTTAAATTATTGTAATAAAAATCCAACTCTTCCAATGATGCAAGATCAAATACTACTTCGGGTATTTTTTCAAATTGATTCTTATAAAAGATCAGCGTTTCTAAGCTATCGAGTTCTGCCATGCTCTGTGGCAAGCTATTTAATTGATTCTGAGAAAAGTTTAATTTTCGCGCAGCCACCAAAACATTTATGTTTTCCGGAAGTACAACTAAATCATTTCCAATGAATTGTATGATCTTTAAGTTATGGCAATTCTTAAGATCCCTTTCACTTATCTGAATTCCATTAAAACTCACATTGATCTCCTCCAAAGATCTCATCTTCCTAATAAAACCCGGAATTTTACTGATCTGGTTTTTATCCAATTCAATCCGCTTTAATCCCCTCAGTTTTTTTATCGACCGTGGAATTTTTTTCAATCCACACTCATTTAATTTTAAGGTTACTATACTATCATTCTTAGAAAATTTAATTTTCTCCAAGTTGTTTCCGGAAAGGTTTAGCTCTTTTAAATTAGTACTAGAGATCTCTTTTTCCTTAAATTCCTTAAGATCATTTTCACTTAAATCAAGATCTTTTAATTGACTAAAGCCTTTTAGATCCGGTAACAATTTCAATTCCAAATCGCTGAGATCAACCCTTTTCACACTATCCTTAACAAGGTCTTCAAAATCCAATAAACGTTGTTCATTTTGAAGGGCAATTTTTGCCTTATATGCTTCCATTCTTACAGCCTCGAGCGAATCTAGATCGATTGGTTCATCTTGTGCCTGAACAACAAAAATGCTCACTAAAAAGAAAAAAAGAAGAATGTGGTTTTTCATAGAGTTCAAAATTAACAAATACAAAATAATACATTTTAATATTGTTAATACACTGCGTATAATTTTATTGATAAATGCTCGTCAAATTAAATGGCTGTCTTATTTTTATAGTATAAAGTGATTGTTTTTTATGAAATTATATCCTAAAGATGCGCTTGACCGTTTTGAATTCGATCATATAAAGCGAAAATTATTCGCCTTATGTAATTCTGAAGCTGCTAGAGATCTGGTACAAAACCTTGTGCCTTATAGCGATAGGAACGAATTAGAACTACGCCTCAAACAAAGCGAAGAACTTTATTCCCTCGAAGTCAATCAACTTTTTTACCCCGAAATTGCCTTTCCGGGTTTAGTAAATGAAATAAAATGGTTGAAAATAAAAGGGGCTAAACTCGAAGGAGATTCTTTCATTAAGATTTTAAAAGTATGTGAGGTAATAAAAGGTCTCTATCGCTTTTTGAATGAACAAAAACAAAGTCTGCCCGCCCTTTTCGAAATTGTAAAAAACATTGAAGATCCTTCGAAACTGATCAAAATGATCGATCTTAAAATTGAAGCAAACGGACAAGTAAGATCATCTGCCACACGGGAATTAGGAGATATTCGAAAAGCTTTGGACAGCGAAAGGCTTAAGTCAAAAAAGAAATTTGATACGATTCTAAAACGGTATAAAAAACTTGGTTGGCTCAGAGAATTTGATGAGTCCTATTATAATAATCGTAGAGTATTAGCGGTAGAATCCGAATATAAAAGAAAGATAAAAGGAATCATCCATGGGGTTTCTGAAAGTGGCAGATCCGCCTTTATTGAACCGATGGAAATGGTGGAGATCAATAACCATATCTCCTCTCTTGAACAAGATGAGTTGATGGAATTAAATCGCATTCTTCGTTCTTTAACTGCCGAGGTAGCTAATTTTTTACCTTCCATTGTGTTCTATCACAAAGGACTTGGAATGATCGATTTTACCCGTGCGAAAGTGAGACTCGCTATTTCGATGGATGCCCGAATGCCCGAAATAAGCAAAAACGGGGAAGTTATTCTAGTGAATACCCAGCACCCTATTTTATCCTGGTTTCTTGAAAAAGAAAATAAAAAGAGTATTCCTCTTAATCTTAAACTGAACAAAGAGGACCGTTTAATGGTGATCTCAGGTCCTAATGCCGGAGGCAAATCTATAGCGCTTAAAACGCTGGGTATTTTGCAGATCATGCTTCAATCCGGATTGCTTATTCCTGTTGGTGAAGGAAGTAAAATGTTTTTTTTTGATCAATTGTTCGTCGATATAGGAGATGACCAATCGATCGAATACGAATTAAGTACTTACTCCTCACGATTGGTTAAAATGAAATACTTCCTTGAATTTGCAAATGAAAAAACATTGGTATTTATCGATGAATTCGGAACCGGATCCGATCCCGATTTAGGCGGAGCTCTTGCTGAAGTAATGCTTAAAGAAATACTGAAGCACCGACCCTATGGAATGATCACTACCCATTACAATAACATTAAAGTACTTGCAGAAAATAATAAGGGTATTATTAATGGATCAATGCTCTTCGAAATGCAAACACTAGCCCCCCTCTTTATTCTGGAACAAGGCCATCCGGGAAGTTCTTTCACCTTCGAAGTCGCTTCTAAAATAGGCCTTAGCAAAACCTTAATTCAGGAAGCTAAAGATACGGTGAGCGACCAAAAAGTAAATTTCGATCGGGTTTTGGTTCAATTACAAGCTCGAAAAAATGAACTGAATAGAAAAAACAGACAATTATCTCAAAATCAAAAACTTCTTTCAAAAGAATTAGATAAAACGAAAAATGAATTCCTCCTTTTAGAATCAAAACTTTCCGAACTTAACGATCCGGAAAATCAGAAAAGGATCGAACACGGAAATAAGTATATCCGCCTGATCGAGTCTTATCAAAAATCAAAAAATAAAAAAGACATATTAAAACGCATCTTGATCGCCTCTGATAAATGGGCAGAAAATATCAAAAAAGAAAAATTAAAAGATGAGTCTGAAAAGTTAAAAGAGAAACAATCTCGGATCAGGAAAAATAAAAGGGAACGTAAAAAAGAAAAAATTGAACAGGAAGCATGGATTCCTGAGGTTGGAGACTTAGCGAAAATCGGAAGTGGAAAACAAAGCGGCGAAATTATGGAAATTAAAAAAGGAAAAGCCTTAGTTCATTTTGGGGCTATGAAAACAATTGTAGATCTCGATAAAATTGTAGTTGTTAAAAAGGAAAAAGGAAGCAAAAAGTAATATGGTAATACTTCATCAATATCATGAGATCAAAGGGAGTAATGACCGTCCTATCCCAATCGATATTCATTATATCGAAAGTTCTAAAGCGATGCCAATCGCCATTTTTGCTCATGGTTATAAAGGATTTAAAGATTTTGGCGCCTGGAGTCTGATCGGAGATGAAATGGCAAAAGCAGGAGTCGTTTTTGTCCGATTTAATTTTTCCCACAATGGGGTCACCCTGACCGAACCCAAAGAATTCAATGACCTGAAAGCTTTTGGCGAAAATAATTATTCTAAAGAAGTGGATGATTTTTCTACTGTGATCGATTTTATTCATCAACTCGCTAATGCTCATTCAAATTGGAATAATGAAAAAATGTGCATCATTGGTCATAGTCGTGGTGGTGGAATGGCTATTCTGACTGCAGCAGAAAATAAAAAGGTAAAAGCGTTGATAACATGGGCGTCGATTAATAATACCCAAAAAAGGATGCCTAAAGGGAAAGTTTTAAAGGAATGGCGCGAAAAAGGGGTGCGATACGTTATTAATGGAAGGACTAAACAACAAATGCCTCATTATTTTCAATTTTATGAAGATCTTGAAAACAATAAAAAACGATTGAATATCGAAATGAAAGCCAAAAGTTTAAGTATCCCCTGGCTAATCATTCATGGAGATAATGACGAAGCAGTTGCACTTGAAGATGCTGAAACATTACATCGCTTTAACGCGAATTCTGAAATTAAAATTATTAAAAGTGGGACCCATACTTTTTCTACTTCTCATCCATGGAATGATCCTAAGTTACCAAAAGAAATGCAAGATGTTTTTAACCTGAGTCTGCAATTTATTCAAAAAATATAATGCCTAGTTTCTTATATTTGAATGCACCAAATCATATAAAAATTCGCTAAAAAATCATTGGGAAAAAGGACCAAAATACGCATTGTCATTGCTTCAATTATCCTGATAATATTGTTCATTGCTCAATATTATGCGAATTCCTTTGCTCAAAAAATAATTCAAAATGAATTAAATACCCTTATAGAGGAACAAAAAGATAATTATCAAATCGAAGTAGGAAAAGTTAAGGTGCAATTACTATTAATGCGCTTTTCTATTAATAACATTAAAGTAAAAACACTCGATACAATTCCAATAGAAAGCGATTATAGTTTTGATGCTGAGATCGATAAAATAGTGGTTAAGATCAAAAGTTACAATAATGTCTTTAATGAGGGATTACTTACTTTGAAATCCATCGAGCTCGACCATCCAAAAATTAAATTAATTAACAAGCTTAAAACCGACTCGACGCTCATCGTTGGTGCTGATAAATTTGAAAGTGAAAGTCTTCAAAAAATAATTCTGGGTACTTTAAAAGTTACAAATGCTGAATTGCATTACTTCGAATCAAAAGAAGAAGATGTGAGGCTTGTCATCTCTACTTTCGATGCCAATCTATTACTTACAAATATTGAATTTTCAGTTGATCAACAAGAACTTAAAGACAAAATTATCTTTGATGAGTTCACCTTAAATTCTACTAAGGCAGATTATTTTGATTTAAAAGATCATGATTTTACCCTCACTGAATTTCATTATTCAACAAAAGAAAAAGAAATAAAAATTAAAGGATTAAGTCTCAAAAATAAAGAAGATATCAGTCTTTTTAATTCAAACTTCGTCGAAAATAAAACATGGGAAAATATTCAAGCAGGGGATGTTCATGTGAATATGGATCATGAGCGATTAAAAAATAAAGAACTCTTTTTTCAAAAAATCGAAATCGGGAATTTGGATCTTATTTTTTCAAAAAATCAAGGTTCAAAGGACAGTAGTTCTTTTAATGCTTCAGAATTGCTTTCACAAATAAAAGTCCCATTTGCAATAGATACTTTTAAAATTAAAAATGGAAATGTAGACCTCTCTTTTATAGAAAAAGGAAGCCAGGAAATTGATGATTATTCATTCAAAAAACTTTTTATTGAATTCCATTTTTTAAGCAACGACAGTAACTATATTCAAAATAATCCTTCGATTTTAGGCAAAGTTAACAGTACCTTATGGGCAAATGGACGATTAGAATCTCATTTCACTTATCACTACAAAACCCTAAAAAATTCGGCCGAAATCCAGTTGACTAATATTCCCCAACGAAAATTAAAAAAACTTTTTAAAGACAATGACCTGGCAATATATCGATCCGGAATTATTGACTTTTTTCAAATGCAGTATTTTGCTGACAGCACCCATTTTGAAGGTATAGTAAAAGCGAATATTAAAAGTTTAAATCTCGATTATAAGCGATTCCCAAAATCTTCATCCCTTGAAAAAATAAGTGTTGATCTTGATAAAATTCATCTCTCGTCTTCTTTTTATAAGGAAAAAAATAAAACGATGGATCTGCTGATCGATACGCTTATCATTGAATCTCCCAAAATGAACTTTTTAGAAGCTAAAAAGGGACTTTTAACTCAAATTGATCAGTCTGTTGACAAGCAAAATAAAAACGGGCCTCTTTTAAAAGTGAATTTATTAATTGTGAAAAATGCCTCTCTTTCTTATACTAAAGAAAAAGATCAAACTCCTTTTTTAAGTATAGAAAAAGCTTCCCTTACAAATAAGGGATTAAGCTTCGATTTTTCAAATTCTGATAATAATAAAATGACAAGTCTGGGTAATTACATTATAGATCTAGAAAATTTAAATGTGCTCCAGGAATCTTCCCTCTACCTCACCTTAAACAAAACCACTATTAAAAGTATTGATGATAAAATCAAAATAATTGGTCTTCGATATAAAAACAAATCGTCAAAGCAGCACTATCATTCCTCCGCTAAAGAAGGAAATATTTGGAATAGCGCTTATATTGAAGAAGTGAGTATGACAGCAGATCTTGCTATGCTTTTGAAAAATGAGTTCGTATGTGATAATGTGAAAATTGTCCGGCCTATTCTAACCCATATAGAAGCGATTGACCGAAAGGATGATACTCCTGCTAAAAAAGTGAGTGAAGAATTCGACTTTCCAATAAAGATCAAAAATCTAAGCGTGATCGATGCTGATGTTGATTTTAGAATAAAAACAAAAGAAGTTAAAGAATTTGAAGTTTTTGATCTCACAAACCTTAATGGAAGTATAAAAAATATTGTTTTAAATGCGAAGATTGATGAAAAAAGCCAAATGGTAGGTAGCTTCACTTCTTCTTTCTATGAAATGGCTAGACTTAATATTGAGATTCAAATGGAACAAGGAGTAAAAAATCCTAAAATTTATTTAAAAGGAGATGCTTCAACTATTTCACTTCTTACTTTAAAGAATAAACTTTCCCTTATTAAAGAATTAAATTATTCTGATGGGAAAATTGAAAAACTAAACTTTGATCTAATTAATTTTAAAAATAAAATAAGTGGTGATTTTTCATTTGATAAAGTAAATATTAATGATCTATTGCTAAGCGATGATAAAAATGGTGATTATCTAAAATTGAATTTAGATGAACTTAAACTCTCTTTTTACAAAGAAAAAGAAGGGAAACTACATATCACTGAGGCTATTGTTAGAAAACCTGAAGTTGATATTCATTCAATAATAAAAACAAAGAGCAAAGGGTCTTCAACTCAAGTGCGAAAAGATTTATTTGCTGATGAAAAACTTTTTGATCCTATTACTCATATTGATAAAATAAAAATAATCGATGGGAAAATTGAAGAATTTAGTGGTATTGGCACTGATAAGCATTTATTTTCTATTGATAACATAAATCTAAACGGGAAAAATGCAATTATGTATGACAGCACTAATACTACGCTTCCCATTTCAATAAATGGCTTAGATTTTACCATGAAGGATATAAAGGTTCATTCCTTCCCATTATATGATTTGACGATAGAAAGCTTTGAAATGAATACGTCAACTCAAAGGGCCTATTTAAAGAATTTAGATTTTAAAAATAAAAAAACACATCAGGCATTTTTCAATGATCTTGAATATAGAAAAGCCTGGACGCAAGTTATTGTTCCTTCAATGGAATTAGATATTGGACTTAATGAGTTTTTCGCTATTCATCCCAAAATAAAAAGAATTATTATCGATAAAGCTTATTTTAAAAGCTTAGGAGATCTTGCACTTCCTGTATCAAACAAAGAAAAACCATTTCCAAATCGACTTCTGGCAATGAGTTCTTTTCCAATCACTGTCGATTCAATTCTAATTAAAAATAGTCAGATGGATATTGAATTTATTGATGAAGGAAATAAATATGGATTACTTCAATTTAACAAGGTCAATGCTAGCGTAAGCAACTTAACTACCGACAAAAAAGCCATTGAGAAAAATGATGAAATGAAATGGGTAATGGATGCTTCATTATGGGAAAGTGGAAACTTTCATGCCGAAGTGACTTATAAACTCGGGTCAAAAAATGATGCGTTTTCAATGTTTGGAAGTATGGATAATTTTGATCTGATCGAATCTGAAAAACTAACCAAGGGACTTTATGCGATAAGTGTAAACTCAGGTTATTTATACCATTCAACTTTTAAAATACAAGGCGACAATGATCAGGCAAGTGGTTCTGTTAGCTTCGATTATGACGAGTTACGGGTTAATCTTGATAAGAAAAAGAAAAACATCAAAAGCCCGGAAGAATTAAAAAGAATTAAAAGAAAAGATAAACTAAATGAATCCTTTGTTAAAAACGTAATTGTGAATGGCCTATTAAGCAAAGACAATATGCCGGAAAATAGAAACTATATCCCAAGGGCCGAAGCTTCCTATGACCGTGAAAAAAATAAATCTATTTTTCATCTGATGTGGTATACGATCAGTAGTGGTCTTATCGAAATTGTTGAAGCTGGTATGGTAAAGGATATTAAGAATCTAAATGAATTCTTTAAAAAGAAAAAGAAAGAAGAGTAAAACATGAGCATTTTATTCGGTTTATTTTTAATTCATTGTCTATCATCATTACCTTTAAATATAATTTCACATCGATGAAAATCACCTTCTTTATAATTCTTTTCTCCTTTTCCCTATTCTCTAATGCAAATGCCCAGAAAGATCTTGACTACTTTATAGGTCAAAAAAAAGATACTACGTTTTGCAGTAATCTAAAATATGCTACCAATACTTGGGGAGATATCAATTATCTGAATTACAACAGCCTTCAGGGAGATCCTGTTGTTTATAAAAGTAAAAAAACAATCTCCCTTATTTCGACTTTACATATTGATGGGAAAACGATCGATCGGATTCCCCTAAAACCAAATTCTAAAAGGGAAATAAGATATGCTGAAAGAACCGTTGATGGTTCTTTAAAAGTCTACTTGATTCATCAAGATAATAGTTATAGCAGCGATGCTACTGTGATGTATATTTTTTACCTCCGTTTGCCCGATAACAACTACTATAAAATAAATGATAAAGGGAATATGAATTCCATCATTATCCCATACTTAAAAAAATGTGAAAAATTCGTTTCCGTTTTTAATGGGGATTATAGTAACAAAGAAGAGGCATTTATTGAAATGATTCAACTTTATAATTCGCTCTGCCCCGAGTAATTATTTTCCGAAAAAATCGGCTAATTGTCCTTTTTCTTTTAATCTCACCCCTTTCTCCGTGTTTTCAAGTGTGCAACATTCACTCTCGAAATCATGCTCCAGAAATAAAATGTACTCCTTATCTGCCGCTTCCTTTAAAAAAGTTTCCTTCTCCTCTATAGTAATTAAAGGTCTAGTATCATAACCCATAACATAAGGTAGTGGAATAT
The DNA here is from genome assembly GCA_024641785.1 of Flavobacteriales bacterium. Lineage (GTDB taxonomy): Bacteria > Bacteroidota > Bacteroidia > Flavobacteriales_D > JAHECK01 > JAHECK01. The sequence continues at coordinate 15,192 of JAHECK010000001.1, forward strand.
GACCGGTAGAAGGAAGCAGATCGGCCATAAAAACAATCTTTTTTCCTTGATAATTGATCATCGGAAGCATCTGACTTTCTGTATGACCATCGACAAACTGTACATCAAAAAGATTTTCCCAGGATACACGACTTTGAACTCGCTGGATCATATTCAACTGACCTGATTCTTGAATAGGTATAATATTTTCTTTTAAAAAAGAAGCTTTTTCTCTCGGATTAGGCTCTGTAGCCCATTTCCAATGCAGATCATTACTCCAGAATTTAGCATTTTTAAATGCGGGTTCCAGTGTGGTTTTGTCCTTATTCCAAGAGATCGCACCCCCACAATGATCGAAATGAAGATGGGTCAAAAATACATCCGTGATATCGTCTCTATGGAATCCTAATTTTGCCAATTCCCCATCTAAACTAGCGTCTCCAAACAAATAATAATAACCAAAAAACTTTTCCGATTGCTTATTTCCCATACCAGTATCGACTAAAATAAGTCTATTCCCATCCTCAATCAACAAGCACCTCATCGCCCAAGAACACATGTTGTTCTCATCGGCAGGATTTGATCTTTGCCAAATAGACTTAGGTACAACCCCAAACATGGCACCTCCATCAAGTTTAAAATTTCCGGTTTGTATTGGATATAATTTCATCTTCACCTTTTTTTAAGATACAAAGCTAAAATATGTATCAAAGTTCATATAATTTGCTGCTAAGATAGAGGTATTACGTATTTTTGTTACATAAACATTCTTGATCTAAAATATACATGCATTATCACTTTATTGCAATCGGAGGAGCAGCAATGCACAATTTGGCCATGGCTCTTCATGACAATGGTCAAAAAGTAACAGGATCCGATGATAAAGTTTTTGATCCTTCACGAAGTCGACTAAAATCAAAAGGGCTTTTGCCTGAAAAAGATGGTTGGTTTCCCGAAAAGATCACTAAAAAAATTGATGCTATCGTTCTAGGAATGCATGCCAAATTAGATAATCCTGAATTAGTTAAAGCGCAAAAACTAGGTTTAAAGATCTTTTCTTATCCGGAATTAATTTATGAAATGTCGAAAGACAAAACACGGGTGGTCATTGGTGGTAGCCATGGTAAAACAACCATTACTTCAATGATCCTTCATGTATTGCATTTTTATAAAAAAGATTTCGATTACATGGTAGGTGCCCAGTTAGAAGGATTTGATAATATGGTTCGCTTATCTACCGCACCACTGATTATTTTAGAAGGGGATGAATACTTAGCATCTCCACTTGATCTTCGCCCAAAATTTCATATCTACAAACCACAAATTGCCTTAATAAGTGGAATTGCCTGGGATCATATCAATGTTTTTCCGTCTAAAGAAGAATATGAGCTTCAATTCAAAATCTTTTGTGAATTGATGGAAGATGTAGGGACACTTGTTTATAATGAAACCGATCCGACCGTTAAGAAAATAGCCCTAAGTGAAAGCAAAAGGCTCTTTTTATTGCCTTATTTTTATACTGATTATGAGTTTAAAAATGGATCGACACTTATTAATTTTAATGGACGAGAATTCGAATTAAATATTTTTGGAAAGCACAATCTTCTAAATATGGAAGGTGCGCGGAAAGTTTGCCGCAGATTAGGAATCAATAATAGAATGTTTTTTCATGCAATGAAAAGTTTCGAAGGAGCTTCGAATCGTATGGAAGTTTTCCATGAGTCTAAAAGAGGTGTCGTTTACAGAGATTTTGCACATGCCCCTTCTAAACTAGAAGCAACTGTTGAAGCGGTTAAAAACAATCATAGTAGTGAGCCTTTGGTCGCTGTTTTCGAATTACATACTTATAGCTCCCTTAATCCGGAGTTTTTACCCGAGTATAAAAATACCATGGATGTAGCAGATGTTCCAATTGTTTTCTTCAATCCTGAAACACTAAAGCATAAAAACTTGCCACCTTTAAATGAAAAGAAAGTCGCGAAGCATTTTGGCTTGGAGAAAAAAATGAAAGTCTTTACAGATCCGAAAAAACTAGATACATTTTTACGGGAAATTGAGTTTAAAAAATTCAATCTCTTGATGATGAGCTCCGGCACTTTCGACGGTTTGGATCTTGATGCTTTGGTAGCAGACTTATTTCCTGATAAAAAGGGGAAGTAATTTCATTCTGATCACTACCATTATCAGTGAATAGATCAAACCAACAACCATGATCGCCATTAATGTGAGCGTGGCTTGAGAAAATGGTGATAAAAAAGAGCCGGCTTTTTCCAATTCTCCTTTGATAAACTCTTCTTTTGATATTCCCAATACTTTCATTGGATTATCTTCATCAGGCATGCTTTCATAATCAGTATGTTCAATTTCATACTGAAAAACATCTAATTTTCGTTGAGCAAAACCTGAGTCTATATAGGAATAATAGACAAATGTAAAAGCTGTTAAAACGATGGCATAACTACTCACCGCTCGCATGGCAACTTTCATTTCATCAGGAAATTCAACCTTTTCATTTTCTGAAAGAAAGTTCTTATACATCGCTGCAGCAATGCAAAGAATAATAAAAAGAAGGTTTATTGCTACAAGGTATTTATATTGGTCATCATCGAATCCTGTGTAAAACAACAGGATTCTAATGACCATATACAATACTGCAAATAGGATTGCAGGATACTTCATTAAACTAAAAATTAACCGTTCATCGAAATAAGGAATTCCTCATTCGATTTCGTTTGTGCTAATCGATTCTTAATAAACTCAACCGCTTCTATTGAATTCATATCCGCAAGATGTTTTCTTAAGATCCAAATTCGTTGAAGGGTGTCTTTATCTAATAATAGATCTTCACGACGAGTTCCCGAAGTCATAATATCAATAGCAGGGAAAATTCTTCTGTTAGAGATTTTACGATCGAGTTGTAATTCCATATTACCCGTTCCTTTAAATTCTTCAAAGATCACTTCATCCATTTTAGAACCTGTATCTGTTAATGCAGTTGCTAAAATTGATAAGGAACCTCCATTTTCAATTTTACGAGCTGCTCCGAAAAATCCTTTTGGTTTTTGTAGGGCATTTGCATCTACTCCACCTGTAAGTACTTTACCTGATGCCGGAGCAACAGTATTATACGCTCTGGCTAATCTTGTTATAGAATCGAGTAGAATTACTACATCGTGTCCACATTCGACCATTCTCTTGGCTTTTTCAAGAACGATATTCGCAATCTTAACATGCTGTGAAGCCGGCTCATCAAATGTAGAAGCAACCACCTCAGCACGAACAGATCGCTTCATATCAGTTACCTCCTCCGGACGCTCATCTATAAGAAGTATAATCAAATATACTTCCGGATGATTTGCTGCTATTGCGTTTGCTACGTCCTTTAATAAAACGGTTTTACCAGTTTTAGGCTGTGCAACGATCAATCCACGCTGTCCTTTTCCAATAGGTGAAAATAAATCGATGATTCGGGTTGAAATATTTTTATTATTTCCGGATAAATTAAATTTCTCTTCAGGAAATAAGGGAGTCAAATATTTAAAAGGTACTCGGTCACGAACCCATTCAGGTTCTCTACCATTGATCTTTTCAACTTTTATTAAAGGGAAATATTTTTCTCCCGGTTTTGGTGGGCGAACATTTCCTTTTATAGTATCTCCGGTCTTTAATCCGAATAATTTTATCTGCGCTTGTGAAACATAAACATCATCCGGTGAGGATAGATAATTATAATCCGAGGAACGTAAAAATCCATAACCGTCTTGCATGATCTCTAATACTCCTTCATGGCTTATTAATCCGTCAAAATCAAAACCATAATCCCATTTATTGTCAGCATCTGGTGCCGGACGACCGACTGCATTTGCATCAGCCGATTGAGGTTTACGCTCTCTTCTATCATTTCTTTCAGGACGTTGAGGAGCTCTTGCCTCTCTAGGAGGATTTTCAATTTCTCCGCCTTCCTTAGCAACTATTTCTTTACGCGCTCCTCCTGCCTTATCCTCGTTTTTATGACGAGGTGCATTCCGATGCACTGGTCTTGGATTTGGACCTTCTTTTTTCTCTTCCTCTTTAACTTCTGAACTCTTCGCAAGAGGAGTTTCAGTTTTGCCTTTTTCAACTTCTACTCTTGGACGAGGTCGATGAACAGGCCGAGGAGCTTGAGTTGCTTGTTTTGTTTCAACCGCTTTACTATCAGTTTTAATATTTTGGCTTGAAACACTTTCCGTTTTTTCAGGACTTGTTTCCGCCTTTACCTCTTTAGGTTTATTTTTTTCTACAGATGAAGAAGTAGAATCTCCTTTCGGATAACTTTTTCTTTCATCTTGAACAGTTCTTGGCCGTCGCGGTCTGTTTGGTCTTTCGGTAACACTTGTGTTTTCTGCCTTTACAGCCGGAGTTGCTGGTTTTACCACTTTAACAGGACTAATTGCCTGCTCATCTAATATGCGGTAAATAAGATCTTGTTTTTTAAATGAATCGGGATGCTTAATTTGCATCTCCTTAGCGATTTCACGCAATTGAGCTACTTTTTTACTGCTCAACTCTAAAATATCGTACATGTAATATGGAAATTATATTGATCAATTTGTTTGAAAAGAATTATTCATTTGGAAATGGCTTTGAATGCCAATTGAGAATTCTATTGCAAGTATACGCTTTTTATTAATTCGCAAACTTGTTTTATAAATTATTATTCGAATAATTTGAATTAAAGTTACCTTTTTCAAATTATATAAAAGCTTCTTATAGAAAATAATTACTCCAACTTAAGCAATAATTTTCACAAAAGTTATCTTTGTTAAAAAACTGATAATGATTCAACGCGTTCAAACTATCTACTTATTATTCGTTGCAATACTAAGTGCATTAATCTATTTATTCGATATTGCTTTTTTTAAACTGGGAAACGAAATAGTTTACCGCTATTCTATATACAAGATCATTCCTGAAGATGGAAGCGATGTGATCGTCCCCGGAAACTGGATGATGCAAGCTATATTGATTACAATAATCATTGCTATTTCAATTTTCAGTATTTCAAGATTTAAACACCGTAAGCTTCAACTAAAACTAGGTATGATCAATTACCTATTGCTAGTAGCATTGATCTTGAACTTTTATTTCAGTATTGAAAATACACTCCCGATTCTATTAGAAAATGGTGCTGAACTTAAGCCGGTCTATTATATCGGATTCTACCTTCCTATCGCTGCAGTGAGTTTTCAGTTTTTAGCAAATAGAGGGATTAAAAAAGATGAGGAATTGGTTAAATCTGTTGATCGCTTGCGCTAAAAGTTTTTTTTCTGCCTTCTGCAATTAATTCTTACCGCTCTTGCAAGAAAACAAACTTACTCTTCGAATTTTTGTGCACGCGCTTCTAATTCGATTACTTCCATATCACTTACTTTACCTTCGTGTATATTAAATCGAAGAAAAGTCTTGACATGATGAAAACCTTGTCGACCTAAAGCTCCGGGATTCATAAAAAGCACTTTGCTTCGCTTATCATATTCGACCCTAAGTATATGAGAATGACCACATACAACAACTTCAGGCTTATAATGCGCCATTAATTCTCGCATTCGAGTTGAATAAACATAGGGTTTACCTCCAATATGAAGCATTAGTATCTTCACTCCTTGAACGATCATCGCTTTATATTCTTTAAACTCTTTTCGGATTTCTTCACCATCAATGTTTCCATATACACCCTTGACCTCTATCTTCTCTTTTAACTTATCGATAATATCAACCGTACCAACATCTCCAGCGTGCCATAACTCGTCTGCACCATCGAGATACTTCCAAAATGTTTCGGGAATAAATCCATGAGTATCGGAAATAAGTATGATTTTTTTCATCGGAAAAAGAGAAGGAAGCAAATAATAATCGTTTGCCAATATCCGATTTTTTATTTTTACCACCTTAAACAAAATTCTTGAAAAGATATTTTATCAAATTAGCTTACGATGGTTCCGATTATTTTGGATGGCAATCTCAATTAAATGAGGTGAATATTCAAGATGAAATCACAAAAAGCATCGAATTGATCTGTTCCACAAAGGACCTTAAAGTTTTTGGTTGTGGAAGGACAGATACCGGTGTACATGCTTCCAAATTTTATGCTCACTTTGATTTAGATATTCCTATCATCGATGTGAAAAAATGCATCTATAAATTAAATAATTATCTCCCTGATAGTATTTCTATTTATGATCTATTCATAGTAGATCAAAATGCTCATGCGCGATTTGATGCTACTCAACGAACTTATCATTATTATCTTCATAAGGAAAAAAATCCTTTTTTAAATAAGTACTCCCTGCTCTTTTTACGAGATCTGGATTTTGATCTAATGAATGAAGCAGCAGGCTTATTAATTGATTATCGTGATTTTTCAGCCTTTTCTAAGCTAGGTTCCGATAATAAATCGGTCATTTGCAATGTGACGGAAGCAAAATGGGAAAAAATTGAAAATCAATATCGATTTAGCATCACATCAAATCGTTTTCTTCGGAATATGGTAAGAGCTATTGTAGGTACTTTATTAGAAGTAGGATTGAAAAAGATAAGTATCTCTGAATTTAAATCGATTCTTGAAAGTGCTTCACGGCAAAATGCCGGGGCTTCTGCTCCTGCACATGCTTTATTTTTATACGACATTAAATATCCATATATAAGTGATTAGCCGCGTTTTTAAATACCTTGATCTTCAAATTTTAGATCGGATTTTAAGCTATACAAAGCCTTACAAAAAGCTTTTTTACGCGACCTTGTTCTTTACAATTGTATTAGGTTTTATCGCTCCCATCCGACCCTATTTGATAAAGATCATGGTCGATGATTTTATTCCCGGAAAAGATGTAAATAAACTTATTGAATATTCCATTATCCTTGTCAGCATCTTAATTGGAGAGATCATTCTTCAGTATTTTCAGTACTTTTTGGCAAATCTCCTTGGGCAAAGTATTATCAAAGACCTTAGAGTTCAGCTCTATAAAAAGATCGTCAATTTTAAACTTTCATTTTTCGATAAAACTCCTTTAGGTACACTTATTACAAGAGTTGTATCTGATATCGAAACAATTTCCGAAGTTTTCTCAGGTGGTATCATCGATATTTTTGGGGAATTATTAAAGATCTTTGTTATCGTTTCAGCTATGTTTTTCCTTAATTGGAAATTGGCATTGCTATGCTTATCCCCCATACCCATCCTCATTTTTGCTACATATTTATTTAAAAATGCGGTAAAAAAAGCTTATCAACAGGTCAGAACCCAGGTAGCTGCCTTAAACACCTATGTTCAGGAACATTTAGTAGGAATGAGTATTGTTCAGGTATATAATAGAGAGGAAAATGAGATGAAAAAATTCCTTAAGATCAATGCCGAACATCGAAATGCTCATATAAAATCCATTTGGGCATATTCTGTGTTTTTTCCGGTTGTCGAAATTTTATCTGCCTTATCTATTTCCCTTCTTATTTGGTATGGTATGGATGGAGTATTAAAAACAAATCTAACTTTTGGAGATATCCTTTTATATATCTTCTTCATTTTTATGCTCTTCCGCCCTATTCGTCAATTAGCCGATCAGTTTAATGTACTGCAAATGGGTATGGTTGGTGCCGAAAGGGTCTTTAAAGTGATCGATTTAGACGATGCAAAAATAATTGATAAAGGAACGATCAATTCCGGTGATATTGAAGGTGAATTGATTTTCAAAGACGTTTACTTTTCATATGTCCCTGATGAACTTGTATTACATGGGATCAGTTTCAAAATTAAAAAAGGACAGAAAATAGCACTTGTTGGAGCAACGGGATCCGGAAAATCCACCATCGCAAATCTAATTTATCGCTTCTATGAATTCGATAAAGGAGAGATCACACTCGACGGAAAGTCCATTCGCGATTATTCACTTTCTTTTCTGAGAACCCATATGGCTATGGTTTCACAGGATGTCTTTCTTTTTTCTGATTCAATTTTAAATAATATCACGCTTAGAGATCCTTCAATCTCAAGAGAAAAAGTAATTGAAGCAGCCAAACAAGTAGGAGTTCATAATTTTATTATGAAATTACCGGGTAATTACGACTATGATGTAAAAGAGCGCGGTGGAATGCTTTCAAAAGGTCAGCGACAATTGATCTCCTTTATTCGGGCCTATGTGCACAATCCGGGCTTATTAATTCTTGATGAAGCTACTTCTTCAATCGATTCTGAAACGGAAATGCTTATTCAGGAAGTGAGCGAAAAACTAACGCAAAATCGAACTTCGATCATTATCGCCCATCGACTTAGTACTATCCGTAATTCAGATATGATTATCGTAATGGATAAAGGAAAAGTTTTAGAAAGCGGAACACATGAAGAACTTTTAAAACAAGAAGGACATTACAAATTGTTGTTTGAAATGCAGTTCAAAAGCCAGACTAATCGCTAGATAAATTCCTAAATCCAAAACCTTTCTGCCTTAGTAGAATGAAGGTGGACAAATTCAAAGTTTCAAAAGCATAAAAGGCGATCAGATTTTGAGTTTTGGATTTGTTTTGAGTATAGAAATTTGGGCTTTGTACTTAATTCTGTATGATCAAAAACATGAGATGCCGATTAAAAAAGAGGCTACTAAGAACTAGCTACTAAATTCTATTTCTAGTCCGTCATATGCTATTTCAACATTCGATGGAAGCTCCTTGCTTACCTCATCATGCAATCCCATTAAATGACTAATATGAGTTAAATATGCTTTTTTAGGATTGATCTCTTTTATAATCTCAAGTGCCTGAGCTAAACTAAAATGAGAGATATGTTCACTTTTTCTAAGCGCATTCAAGATCAAGATCTCACTTCCTCTCATCTTGTCCATTTCTGATGGACTGATTTCCTTTGCATCGGTTATATAACTCAAAGAACCGATCCGATAACCTTTAACCGGCATGATATAATGGCTTACATTTATTGGCGTCAGGTGGATATCTCCAATTGAAAAATCCTCATCACCAATGAGATGCAATTTAACCCTGGGCACACCAGGATATTTATTCTCATCAAAAACATAAGGAAATTCTCTGTGCAATGCTACCTGAACCTGCTCACTTGCAAATACATCCATATCTTTTTTCTGAATATAATTATAAGCTCTGATATCATCCAATCCAGCAACATGATCTTTATGCTCATGCGTAAATACAACTCCGTCTAATTTTACAATTTTGTTGTTTAACATTTGCATTCTAAAATCAGGGCCGGTATCAATAACAATACTGGTCTTCTCAGATTTCACGAAAAATGAAGTCCTGAAGCGAAAATCTTTGCTATTCTTCGATTTACACACTTCACAATTACAAGCAATAACTGGAATTCCTTGTGACGTACCTGTACCTATAAATATTCCTTTCATGATATTTACAAAGTTAAGGATTGAAATTAATCAAAAAGATGATTCTCAAAATCTTTTAAACGAAGTGGTAATCTAACAAGATAAACGTATTTTTGCAGTGGCATTTGAATCATTAATTTTTTGATAATTGGAAAGGGTAATACTTACATCAAAACAAAAAGCTTTAAGAGTAAATTTAGATAGTAATATCTATGGAACTTTCGCGGAGATTGGAGCAGGACAGGAAGTTGTCAGGCATTTTTTTAGAGCAGGCGGGGCTTCAGGAACCATCGCAAAAACCATGTCGGCCTACGATAAGGACGTAAGCGATGCCATTTATGGAAAAGAAAAAGATGGTCGATATGTAAGTGAATCTCGACTTCGTAAAATGACAGAGATCGAGTATAATCTCAATGAACAAAGACTAAGTAGAGATAAATATCCCGACAGAAGATTCTTTTCATTTGCAGATACCATAGCAACCATTAATTTTTCAAAAACCTTTCAAGGTCACGGATGGATGGGTATTCGATTCCAATCGGCAACGGATAAACGTCCAAATGATATTGTGATCCATATTCGACTGCATGATCAAGATGCTGTTCTGCAGCAAGAAACGATTGGACTTGTTGGTGTTAATTTAATTTATGGAAGCTTTTTCTATTATAATAATCCAAGAGAATTATTAAAATCGCTTTACGATAATCTTTCCAGAGATCGATTGGAAATTGATATGATTCAATTTGCAGGACCCGATTATGAAGAATTGGACAATCGATTAATGAGTCTTCAACTAGTAAAATATGGCATGACAGACGCCGTAATCTTTAGTCCTGACGGAAGGAATTTACAAGCTGCTGAAGTGCTTTATAAAAAGAATATTCTAGCTATTCGTGGAAGTTTTCGCCCGGTAACAAAGGTGAATATCGATATGATCAAAAATGGTTATGATTGCTTTATTGCTGAAAACAGAGTGGATGAAGATAAAGTAAAAGTACTTTTCGAGATCACTCTAAGTAATCTTAAATCAGAAGGTGAGATCGATGAACGTGATTTTATTGACAGAGCTGATATTCTATGCTCATTGGGACAAACGGTTTTAATTTCTAATTACCAGGAATACTATAAACTCATCAACTATTTTTCGCAGCATACGAAAAAACGAATGGGCTTAATTATGGGAGTAAATGCTTTATTAGAAGTGTTTAACGAAAAATACTATCGAAATCTTAATGGAGGCGTTTTAGAAGCTTTTGGAATTTTATTCTCAAGAGATCTAAAAATTTACCTCTACCCTGCAGAAGAAGATGGAATTTTCTATAATAGCACGAATACACCTATCCATCCTCGATTAAGACCCATTTACGATTACCTCATCTTCAATAAGCGAATAGTTGATCTTCCTGATTTCAAACCCAGTGCACTTAAAATACATTCCAGAGATGTTTTAAACATGATCAAGCATGGAGAAGAAGGTTGGGAAGATATGGTTCCTACCTATGTAGATGTCATCATTAAGGAACATGGATTGTTTGGTTTTAAAAGCAGGGTAAATGAAAGCATTGAATAATCAATGATTTTATCTTTGGCTTTATCACTCCCCATCCCATAATCGGGCGCTTATCACAAAGACTTTTATATTTGGACTGAATCATTTTATTTTTACCTCAATAATTTAAGTCATATAGCGAAAAATGAAAAGTGCTTTTAAAAAATTACCTTTTCCATTTAAGTATGTTCTCTTTATTGCGATTGGTCTAATTATCATATTCGTCGCTAAAGATTACATTAAATTTATTATGTGGAAAAAGTACAGTTACTTCAATTGGAATGAAGCGATTGCAATCCCCTTTGTAAATTATATTCTCTGGGCTTTCTTCTCCCCTTTGGTCTATAATTTAATGCTCCTCTTTCCTATTAAAAAAGGCCTATCCTCAAAGACTGGCTTTTACCATTTAACATTTAGCATTATACTGGCCTTTATCCATGAAATCGTATCTAATCTGATGTATATCACCATCATGTTATTTACTTATCCCATTGAAAATATTCAAAATTTCATTCTTCTTAGACTAAACACTATTCCCGCAGCAGTGGCAGATAGAATGATCGAATACTGGATCATTCTGGGCGCTTTTATGGCCTATTATTATTTCGAACAATATAAAGACCGTGAAGTTGAATTAGTTGTGATGGAAAGTGAATTGAATAATGCACAATTAAAAGCTTTAAAAAATCAATTACAACCTCATTTTCTATTTAATGCTCTCAATACAGTATCTGCATTAATGGATTCCAATGTTAAAGATGCACAAAAAGTACTGGCCAAATTAGCTAGTTTATTAAGGTCAATGCTCGATCACGACCAGAAGAATTTTATCCCCTTACAAGATGAACTCGAGTATTTAAAAAATTATCTGTTTATTGAACAAACCCGTTTTATGGATCGACTAAGCGTTATTTATGATATCCAGCCTGAATCTTTAAAAGCCATTGTTCCCAATTTAATTTTACAGCCATTAGTAGAAAATGCAATTAAGCATGGATTTTCAAACTCAATTGAAAAAGGTAGCATTTTAATCAAAAGCAATTTGCGAAATAATGATCTCCATTTATTTATCGAAGATGATGGCGCAGGTTGTGATAATTGTGATTCACTTTTAGAAAATGCTGGAATCGGTTTAACAAATACTTACCAGCGATTAAAACAGATCTATAAAAATAATTTTACTTTTAAGATCGATTCTGCTAAAGGAAAAGGTTTTAAAATTCATATTATAATTCCATTAAGTTATGCCGCTTAATAATAGTTTGCAAATACGAACTCTTGTTGTTGATGATGAGCCTTTAGCACGACAACGCGTGATATCGCTTTTAAAAAACTATTCAGAAATTCAAGTTATTGGAGAAAGCAGAAATGGTGAAGAAGCAGTTGCCGATATACAAAGCAAAAAACCGGATCTTATTTTTTTAGATATCGAAATGCCCGGAATGGATGGATTCGGAGTAATTTCTAATATTGATCTAAACTATAAACCTTTTATCATTTTTGCTACTGCTTATAATCAATACGCCTTAAAAGCTTTTAATATTCATGCTATCGATTATCTGCTAAAACCTTTCGATGACGAACGATTCGACGAAGCTCTAGAGATCGCAAAAAACCAAATAAAACTTCGCCACTCCTCTCAATTTAATGAGAAATTGATCAAACTGATAAATGATTATAATACCGAACCTGAAAAATATGTTCGCCAATTTAAAATAAAGCTGCGTGGTAGAGAGAAATTCATTCCTACTGAGTCTATTTATTACATTGAAGCTGAAGGTAATTATTTGATGCTTCATCATGAAAACGGGCGAGATCTTTTTCGCTCAACAATGGCTTCTATTGAAAAAGAATTAAATCCAAATCAATTTCTTCGTATTCATCGATCTTTTTTTGTCAATACTATTTATACAAAGGATATTCGTTACATCTCTAATAATGAATATAAAGTGACTTTAAAAGATGGTAAAGAAATCGTATCCGGACGTTCATATAAAGATTTGATCAAATCCTATTTGAGCTTATCCGAAAACGAATAATAAATGAATAAGGCTATCTGGTCTATAGATTAGTTAAAGAATTCCCCAAAAATAAGTTTTCCCATTCCTTTCAGCCCTCTTAAAACGTTTTAATTTTTGATTAAACGTTTGATGTTTATTTCTAACTGCACGAAACCTATCTCATTGATATAGTGCTGCATAGACATACATTTGTGTATAAATAAACTCTAAAACAAAACAAAATGAAAGCACAAAAATCTAAAAATCTGAAGATTACAATAGCACTCCTTGCTACAATTATGCTAAGCATGAATTTCGCTTTTGCCATCGAAAAAGAAGAAGATAGTAAAAATCTGATCTCTAATAATTTGGCTAATGGAAATGTTACAGTATCATACGCAAGTATTCTTGATGAAGCAAAAACAGAAACAGGACAGACAGGATCTTATGACCTGGCTCATTTCGAATTTTCTAAAAACATGAAACTTAATGGAAAACATCTAAATGAGGGGGAATATGAAGTCCGGCTTATTGACTACCACGCAGGTTTAGCCTTGAATTTTCATTCTCTAAGTGACAAAAGCTCAGATGATATTCAAGTTATGCTCGATAAATCCACAGGCACTAATAGTGAACTATTCAGTTATACTATGATCCCGATCGATTACAACAAATTACTGGGTGAAATAAACTGGAAAGGCTCTCATTATTCCTTTAGCATGGAAATTGCCCTTAGCAATATTATATTTTCCTACTTGGAAAGGGAAGAACTTGAAAACGACGCTGATTGGTTAGATTATTATCAAGCTGCGATCTATTCATACAAATACCAGATTGATCTGGAAGATTCTTATAAATGGGCAAAAAAGGCTTTGAAATTGAATGAAAATGAATACACAATGAGCTTAAATAAAATGTATTTAGAAATACTTAACGATAATGCGCAACAATTATCATCACTACAAAACGAATAAGATGCACAGCTTACTGTAGGTAGTGTAAAAAGAGGCTTTAATGCCTCTTTTTTTATGATTTTTAATTTTCAAATTAGCTGAATTCCAATTCACTAAAGCCTTAAGAATACCCCATTTTAAAAAAATTTGAATTATTTCATTTCCACTCATCCCTATTTTAACATTCCTTAAATACCAAAAAAGGCTACTTTTTTAATTACTAGGCCTTTAATCACATTTCAAGGATCAATATTCTAATAAAATATAATTTTATCATACTAAAACGCAACAACCTTAATTAATCTAAATCAAATATCATGAAAAAATTCTTCACCATTTTAAGTCTCAGTTTATTCCTTGTCTGCTTATGCACATCAGAAGGTCAAGCACAAAATAAAATTAATGCCAGTAAATTAGATAAGAAAATTAATAGCTATATGTCTTTTCCATTATTATCTCAAGAAGATATGATAGGGGAAGTTTCCGTAAGTTTTACAGTTAATCCAAAAGGGAAAATTGATGTACTTAGGATCGACTCTTCAAACCCGCACTTAATTCCTTATGTAATGAAAAGGCTTAATCTGATCGTTCTACCTAAAGATGACAGAATGATCGGAAGCATTCAAAACTATCTTATAAACTTTAAGAATGAGGAAAATAGGATATAAAAAAACTTAGCATCGCTAAAACGTATTTCAAATATCATTGCGCAACAACAAATATCTTACGTGTTTATTAGCGATGCTAAGAAATAAACCCTATAAAACAAGACTTTCAGATTGTAGTTTATAGACGAATGAACAAGGACCTCATGTTTATTACAATCTTACTAATTGCCTTATCTTGATACTAATATAAGAATTTAGTCGAACAATTTTCATTTATCATAATAATTTCAGCTGCAAAACAATTTTATTATGCTAAAAATATACTTTTTGTTATTTTATGGTTGTAATGAAATATGTTCATCTCCTTCCTTATAGGGTAAATAAGTGATGATAAATTGGAACATTTCATCAGTAGTACCCATGCTTCCATTCCTTTCTCTGATCGTTCGAGGCGGATTAAAAGGGTTTTCCGGATTATCAAGGGTATTATCAAAAGTTGCACTTACATAAATCACACTTCCAACAGGAATTTTTACCATTTTAGGAAAGGTATAAAAAAACTGCCAACGGAAATTCCATTTTGGAATAGAAATTAAATTTAAAGTATCTTTTTCAGGAGTTACCGCATAGGCAATCATCGATTTTCCAAGTAAATGCATATGTGGATTTAAAGTAAGAATTGAGATGGTATATGGAACTTCCCATTGTGTGCTAAATGTTTTAATTTCATTAGCGGGAATAATCAATGCCGGATTTACCTTTGTTGCTCCCAATGTTCCTAATAAGATCTCCAAAACAGGCCTTTCCGGTTTTTTTTCTGCAAAAAAGAGATTGATAGACGACTGGTCCGAAGTATCAATTGGTGTTGGTCCGAAATGAATGTCCTTTAGTAAAATAAAACCCTTCTTTTTTAAGCTTATTCCTCCAATTCCATCCGGATATCGAGTATTCACTGAGCCAGGTAGATAATTAACAACCGAACTTGTAAGATAAGGATAAGTCCCATCATCATTTAGAATACCCATTTCCATATATAAGAGATGTTGTGAAATAGAGCGATCGTATTTTACACTATTTTTTCCATTTGAAAAATCTTCTTTTTTCCCTTCATCATACTGAACTACATGTCCATTTACATGATGTAATAATTTTCGATTATCCGGAACAAACTCTATTGCGCTTATAAAAGTATCGCGCTCTAGTTCGTAGGGTATTTTTACCACCATAAACTGATCTGTATTATTCCCTTCGATATGATAGGGTTCGACCATTTTCAAAATGAGATCCGGATCCCCTAACATAGACCCTTCTGTATAAATTGGTGGTGAAGGAATACTATTCTCGTCCCCGATTTTTGAGCCTTGTAACACCCATGCCTGAATAAGTTGAATCTCGTCGTCGCTTAATCCCCATTCATTTAAAAAATGAGAATAATTTTTATCTGCAGGCCATGGTGGCATATATTTGGTCTCCACCACTTCTCTGATCATCTTAGATCGCTTTGATACATCGTGATAGGAAATCAATTTAAAGGGCCCTGCTTCACCCGGACGGTGACAAGGCGTGCAATTCTGATGAATGATAGGCGCAATATTTTCTGAAAAAGTAATTTCCTCATCCATATAAGGATTGTTCCTTCCTTCATACCATGTACATGAACTTAAAGATCCAAGGAGGATAATAAAAATAAGTGCTATTCTATGATGCATCCTACGGCTCGTGTTTTAGAAATAGTAACTTTTTTATCATCGAGTAATTCGATCAGAGCATCTCTCAGGTAATGCTCACTAATAACTTGTCGTTGTTTACCAAGGGTGATCGCCCAATTATCTATCGCTCCCTGATATTGGATCTGACCTAATTGATCAATAACAAATACTTCTGGAGTTGTCGTTGCTTCACAATAATCACTTAAGCGATAAGCAGGATCAAAAAAACTTGAACCTAATGTAAGATCATATCTCTTTAAAAATTGAATGATCTGTGGCTTAGGATAAAAAGTTCCCGGAAAAATAGAATAGAAAAAAACCTCTTTATCTCTAAACTCCGATTGGAGATTTTTTAATGTTAAGGTGTAATTTTCGCTTAAAGGACATTCAGGAGATAAAAAAGTAAGGACTATAAATCGTCCTTTTAAAGAAGAAACTGCTCGTTCTTTACCTTCAGTATCTTCGAGATTGATCTTAGAATACTCAAGCACTTTTTTATCGCATGCAGAAAATAGCATCCCAAATAATAATACTAGTAATATTCCTTTGTTCATTGTCAAATATTTTGAATTTGACCTGAATTCATCTTTTTTATTTATCGAGAGAATTCAGCATTTGCTTTACCGATTGTTCCTCAGTCTTCGGACAGATCAAAAGGGCTTTTTCCGTTTCAACAATGATGTAGTCTTTCATCCCTCTGATCACTAAAGATTTATCCGTTTCATTTCTGATCATATTATTTTCAGAATTAAAAAGAATAACCTTCTTACCTGTTACCGCATTTGCATTTTCATCTTGCTCTAAATGCTCATATAAAGAGCCCCAGGTACCCAGGTCAGACCATCCAAAATCGGTCATTATCATTTCTACATTCGAGCTTTTTTCCATAATAGCATAATCGATACTAATGCTCTCACAATTAGGAAAATGTACATCAATAAATGACTGCTCATTTGAGGTATTATAAAATTCTTCTCCTGATTTAAAAAGCTTTTTCATTTCAGGTAAATAAGAAGAGATCGCTCGGTCGATATTTTGGTAATTCCAAATAAAAATCCCCGAGTTCCAAAAGTAATTTCCTGCCTTTATAAATGCGTTAGCTTCTTCTAATGGAGGTTTTTCTGTGAATTTATCTACTGTTCTCACTTTCCCTTTCTGCTGAGCATCAAATTTAATGTAGCCGTAACCGGTATCAGGTCGATGAGGCTTAATACCCAAAGTAACTAGTTTATCACTAGAGGAAGTGCGTTCTATTGCTAAATTGATATCGCGTTCAAATTCCTTAACATCTAAAACTAAATGATCCGCCGGACTAACGATCATATTTGCTTCAGGGTCATTCATTCCGATCTTATATGTAGCATAAGCAATACATGGAGCTGTATTTCTCATTACTGGCTCCAATAATATATTTTCTTCAGGAAGTTCAGGAAGTTGTTCCTTTACGAGATCGGCATATTCTTTATTCGTTAAAACATACATTTGTTCGGAAGAGCATATGTTTTTAAATCGATCCGCTGTTTGCTGTATTAAGGTTCTTCCTGTACCCAATACATCATGAAATTGTTTAGGAAATTCCTTTCTGCTCATTGGCCAGAATCGACTTCCGATTCCGCCAGCCATTATAATTACATAATTATGCTTCATGAATAGGAAAGTTTGTCAAGTGCACTTTTCAATTGATCATTAATGATCTTTATATCCTCACTCCGAGTAGTTCCAATCGACAGTCTGAACCAAGGCAATGATTTTGAAGCTCCAAAAGCATAAAAAGGGACCAATGCGATCTTAGCCTCATTTAAAATATAGCCAAAGACTTCTTCAACCGTATTTAATTTGCTTCCATCTTCTTTCTTTGCCCCGATCAGATCTAATTTTACTGTTAAGTAAATCGCCGCTTGTGGCGCGATCACATCAACAGGATAGCCCTCTTTCTTTAAATTTGAGAAGACGTCGTAAAAACCATCCAGCCTACTATTAATTCTTTTATTGAATTCATTTAAATAGATTCCAAACTCTTTATCATGTAAAAAATCAGCGACGGCTAATTGTTCCGGTTTAGCTGCCCATGCTCCAACATGACCAAGAAAAGTCTTTATTTTTGCCATTAATGGTTTTGGACCTAATGCCCACCCTACTCTTACTCCTGTACCTGCAAGCCATTTTGAAATTCCATCAATGATAACAGTATACTCTTTCATTTCAGGAAAAATACTGATCGGAGTATAATGTTCCTGATCTCCATGAATTAAGTAACTATATATTTGATCATAAACTAAAAATAAAGGCTTCGCATTTTTTCCTCTTCTATGATTCTCTTCTAAAACCATTTCACAAATTTCAGTGAGCGCTTCCTTAGTAATGATCGTTCCGGAAGGATTTAACGGACTATTTAAAGCGATGATGTTAGCCTCCTTTAAAAAAGGCCGCATATCTTCTGCACTCGGCATAAAATGATCTTCCGCTTTTGTTTCTATAATAAATGACTTTGCATTTGTAAGAATACAATAGTGCTCGTTATTCCAGCTGGGAACAGGATAAATTACCCCATCTCCGGCATCAAGAATACTTTCGAAAACGCTATAAAGCAATGGTCTTCCTCCTGCTCCAATAATGATCTCTTCAGGATCATAGTTTATTCCGGTATCCTTTAAAAAAAGCTCTGCTAAGGAATTCCTTAAATTTAATTCTCCGTTTGCAGCAGGATAATTTGTTCGATGTTCTTTATAATAATGAATGATCCTTTCGCTTAGTTTTTCAGGGATTGGAAAGATCTCCGGATTAAAATCACCCACCGTTAAATTGTAAATAGATTCTCCTCTCAAAATACGCTCCTTCGCCTCTCCTGAAAT
This sequence comes from Flavobacteriales bacterium, assembly GCA_024641785.1. Lineage (GTDB taxonomy): Bacteria > Bacteroidota > Bacteroidia > Flavobacteriales_D > JAHECK01 > JAHECK01. The sequence goes on from JAHECK010000001.1 coordinate 34,225, forward strand.
TTTCAATATTTCAGATCCGATCATGTTTTCAACTGTACGTGATAGCTTCATAGAATTAAATGTTTTGATAAAAACAAAGTTATTTATTTAATTGAGTTACAACGGCTGAACCTGACACCAAATAATTCCTTTTATTTTCTAGGTCCTTACATAAAAAGCGTGTTCTCCTCTTATTCAACACTTCAAATTGTCTTCCTTTTATTTCAAAATGATCACCCGCTTCCAGATCGTGTAAGATCTGAATTACATCACTTTTATCCATATGCATTAAATGCTTAGTCAGATAAGGATCATTGCAAGTTGTTGCTTTTAAATTTTTAAAATGTGTTTGAATAATTTGCTGTACATTTTCAGGGAAATATTCTGCAAAATCCTGGTACATTTTACGGTACTCATGCTTCCATTCATGTCCGTGGGCTTTCACTCTAAACTTGTTTTTTATCCATACATGCATATGTGCAAATTCATGAAGTAAAACCAATAAAAACATATAAGGATTCAGATCCCCATTAACTGAAATTCGATGATAAGCTTTCAAACGGTTAGGCGCCCGATAATCTCCTAATTTTGTTTTTCTGTTTTTTGTGATCGTCAATTTTACATTTTCATCGATAATAACATTAGCGATCGCATCACACGATTCTAAAGGCATGAATTTCTGTAATTGTTTCGAAAGCTTTTCTATTTCAGACATCACTATCCTTTTCTATAATAGTTATCTTTTGCTCAACTTTAGTCCATTTAGGACAAGTATTACAACGATTCTTCTTTCGCAGAAAACAGCTTTGCATTAGGAAAAGACCTAAAAAAAGGAATACTAGTATTTTAATTTTCAATAGCTTAATTTCTTAAAGGGGATCACAGGCCCCAAAAATAAAAATTTAACCAAAGAATTGAATATCTTTGATTAAAACACTGACTTATTTATGAACTTTATTTCCGACATCGGAAGGTATACTAAATTTATGATAACGGTGCTGAAACCACCTCAGAAATGGAGGGTAAGCGCAAATCAATTAGTCCGTGAATTAAACGATATTGGTGTCGACTCAATAGGGATCGTTAGCCTAATGTCTGTTTTCATGGGAGCGGTAATAACGCTGCAAACTGCAGCAAATATTGATAGTCCGCTGATCCCTGCATATACCATTGGCTTCACAACACGGCAGTCTATTATACTGGAGTTTTCTCCTACGATCATCGCGTTAATTTTAGCAGGAAAAGTAGGTTCAAGTATCGCTTCTCAATTGGGAACAATGAAAATAACTGAGCAGATCGATGCATTGTCAATGATGGGAGTAAAATCAGCTTCCTTTCTTGTCATGCCGAAAATTGTCGCTGCGGTATTCTTTTTTCCTTTTCTAATCACCCTAAGTATGGTCCTTGGAATTGTTGGGGGTTGGGCTTTCGGATTACTTGCCGGTGTTGTTAGCACAGCAGATTACATTGATGGATTAAGATTGGATTTTGATAGCTTCGGTTATACTTATTCGATGATCAAAACGGTAATGTTTGCCTTTTTGATCACTTCGATATCTGCCTATAACGGTTTCTTTGCAAAAGGAAGCGCCTTGGAAGTGAGTAAAGCCAGTACACGAGCCGTCGTAAGCTCAAGTATTGCCATTTTAATTAGTAATTATCTCATTACTCAAATTCTTCTTTTATGATCGAAGTAAAGAATTTGAGCAAATCATTTGATGGAAATGAGATCCTTTTTGATATCAATACACATTTTGAGCGTGGTAAAGTTAATTTGATCATTGGACAAAGCGGTTCAGGAAAAACAGTTCTAACAAAATGCATCGTAGGATTACATTCTGTAGATACTGGAGGAATTCTATTCAATAATGAAGATGTAACCAAATATAATTCACAACAGCAAAATGACCTTAGAAAACAAATTGGGATGTTGTTTCAGGGAGGTGCTTTATTTGATTCGATGACTGTTGAACAGAATGTGATGTTTCCACTTATGATGTTCAGTGAACTCTCTAAAGCGGAAATGAAAAAACGAGTTGATGAATGTTTGGAACGGGTAAATTTAGAAGGGAAAAATAAACTCTATCCTTCAGAAACTTCAGGAGGAATGCAAAAGAGGATAGCGATTGCAAGAGCGATCTCTATGAACCCTAAATACCTTTTTTGTGATGAGCCTAATTCAGGTTTAGATCCTCAAACCGCTATTGTAATCGATGAGCTAATTCAACAAATTACTTACGAATATAATATCACTACCATCGTAGTAACACATGATATGAATTCAGTTCTTGAAATTGGTGATAATATTCTATTTATCTATAAAGGTCATGCACATTGGGAAGGAAATAAAAACACCATTCTCCAAAGTGATGACCAATATTTAAATGAATTCGTTTATGCTTCAGAATTCATGCGGACAGTAAGAAAAAACCTTCGTTCCCAATAATTATTTTACAATAAATTTATTGGTGATCACTGAATTTCCTTGTTGTAATTCATAAAAATACATTCCTGAATTTAATCCTTCAACATTTAATTTAATTCGTTGTTCTCCGTTTGGAATTGCTCCTAAAGATTGATTCAATACCTGTTTTCCGGTCATATCAAATATTGAAATATTCACCAATTCATTTGATTTTGTAGTGAATTTAATTTCTATAAAATCGTTTGCCGGATTTGGGAAGGTTTTCACATCAGAAAATACTTCTTCTTGTGTCACCACATTTAATGCAATATCGAAGTTTAATCGTATTGCCGGAGTATAATTATAGCCATTGAACCAATTGTCATCTCCAAACTGATCCAGACTATAACGAATCGTAGAAAGATCAGAATCACCATCAAGCAATGCTTTATAATAAACCGGTTGTGTACCCGCTTCAGAAAATAAAGCGATCATATAATGCTCATCCGGGTCGAGCGTTACCGTTGTGCTAAGTCCCATGTTAAATGACTCTCCAGAAAGATCTTCTTCTGTAATAGTATGTCCATCTAATAAGGCATCAACACTATAACCACTTACAGGAAATACATTACCCTGAATTCCTCCACTGATTACCTTGTAGATCACCGGATAAATCGTTTTTCCAAGCGCAGTAGAATCGACTACTTGGGCTTGAATTCCGTCGAGTACTACGCTGGTTTGCATCTTAAACATACTACCTAACGCAAATTTCTTGTAAGTCCCTGGATTATCAGGATTTGGTCGGGAACCTTTTGAAGCATCAAAAAAAGTTCCATGTTCATGGGCCATAATATTTACCGTAGTATTAAAAGATTTACCCATCATATTATTGTCAGGAAATTCATCATCCATATCCTGATCCGAAATAACATCCACATTACAATTATATAATCCAAGATCTTCAGGAATCAAACTGGTTGTTAGAAATAAAGTGTCTCTAACTCCCGGAGCTAGGTCTATTGTATCTGATGAATAGCTTGTGTTACTACCAAATGGATCAAAAACAGTAATTACAGCATGAACTCCCGTTTGTTGTAGTCCTCCGTTATTAGTGACGATCACTGTAAATTTTTGATTATTTGTTTGAAGTTCAGGGATTCTTAAATATTCGTAATCAATTGTAACATCATTTAAAAATAGATCATTCACTGCTAAATCGTATTCGATCGGATTTACAAAGATCAAAATGTCATCGATTGCCCAAAAATAGTGGGTAAATCCTGAAAGTTCTTCTGGATTATATCCAAAGCGGATCTTTACTTCACTAAAACCTGCAGCATAGGGAGAAATGTCGATATTGCTTAGCATCGGATTATCCGAAAAATTATTTGCTCCATCGGTATAACCCGGTGTAGCTTCCAGATCGATCCATGTGCTTCCTCCATCATTACTCACTCCAACAAATAAAGGTGTGAAGTCGTAACAACAATAATTAAAGAACTGTTGAAATTGAATTATAGTTGAGGATGCAGTGGTTAAATCCATAACTGGAGAAACTAAAAAACCGGTTCGGTCTATCCCTCCTATCATTGCTGGATCAGCCGCATCTGCATCAAAAATAAAGAAACCATTTTCAGATGTTGTACTTAATAAGGGTACTCCATTTTGAATGAGTGGACCATCAGGGCCATCAAAATCCCATCTCCAAATTAAACCATGCTGACCCTCTCTTGTCCATGGACCAAAACCATTATTTCCGGTTAAGCTATCAGCAAAATCTTCCGAAAAAAGAATTTCATCCATCAGATCCATTTTAGAAGAATAAGGATCATTAAGCTGTTTAGCTTCTTTTACAATATATGACTGCGCCTTTGTCTGATGATGTTCAGGAAAAAAATCTTGCGCATTTAAATTAAATGAAAGAGCAAAAACAAAGGCGATACTTAAATAAGGAGTAAAAACTTTCATAGATTGGGATTTGTGTTGTGCATAGCAAATATAGTACTTATCGAAATATTTACGTAAACCATCTATGTTTTGTTACCTACTATCGAAAATATAGTCATAAAAAAAACGCCGATCGAAATTCGATCGGCGTTTGAATTTAATTTAATAACCGAATTATTTAGTAATGATAAGCTTTTCAGTAGTAGAACTATCACCAATTCGTAAGTTAAAGTAGTAAATACCAGTTTCAAGAGCACTAGCATCAATAGTGATCACTTGTTCACCTGCAGCTTGATTTCCTAATTTCACTTCATTGATCAATCGACCATTCACATCGAATATAGCGTAAGCTATAGTCGCTTTTTCATTTAAGGTATAGCTAATTCTAGTATTGTCGCTAAATGGATTTGGAGAAACATTAATACTTGCAATAGTATTAGCAAGATCTTCTACACCTAAACTCATGTTTAAAGCAAGTCGAACAGCATTCTCATTCGCACTGCTGAACCAAGTAGGCTCTTGATCACTGTTAAGATCACGTTCGTAAGATGAATTATCTGTATCAACATTAAAAGTAGCTCTAACCCACATTTCATCCGGTCCGGCAAACTGACGAACAGTTACAAAGTAAGCTTCGCTTGTTTCAAGTAGAATTTCATCTTCAAAAGGAATGTAAACTGCATTACCAAGATCTGCTTCTTCAACAATATAATCTGCAATTGTTAATTCATCAACAGGCATATTATCTGCATCTGCATTAATATCAGCTCCAGTAACATTAAAGAATTGTACAAATACTTCAGTACCTATGGTAGTATTATCTCCAAATACTACTTCTACACCATGGGCAGAAGACCCTTCTGCTTCAACAAAGAAATAATTAGCATATCCTCCTTCGTTGAATCCGTCTCCTGCATCATTATCTCTTGGACCGTCTTGAGTATCCATGTTATCCATGTCCTCATAACTCATTGTAGCAGTAGTAACAGTAAGGTATCTGTTACCAACTATATTTTCAACAACTTCTTCATCTTGATCTGAACTAATTGTAGCTCTAAGTGTATAGTTACCTAGATCAGCTAATGCATAACCCGTTTCATGATAAACTGTATCAATTGTATTTGTTGCAAGATCACCAATAAGTTCAGTGGTTGAACTTAACACATTATCATCCGCATCCAATACTTCGAATAAAATTTCAACTCCTGTTTGTGCAGCAGAACCATAGTTTCCATAAACGCAGCCGGCTAAAATCTCAGGAGATTGCTCTAATGGATAGTTTTTAATTTCCCAAACATTAAAAACATCATTATTCATTACTTGTAAAGTTGCTAAATTATTAGCATAAGGATTTTCATATACGGCAACATCATCAACTCCTAAGTAATAATGACTCATTGGTGAATTAACATCAGGATTAAAAGCAAAACGAATAAGTACTGCTGATTCATTTGCTGCTGATTCTGAAATATCAACAGTTACGTTAAGTGTACCAGATCCATTGTTAGCTCCTAAAATGAATTGATTGTAACCAAACATTCTATAATTTGTCCAGCTTGTTCCACCATCAGTTGATACTCCCAACAAAGCAGGGAAATATAACGGATTATTTGAACAGCAATATCTGAAATAAGTTGAAAAGTCAACAAGTACTGAATTCAAAGCACTCAGATCCAATTCCGGCGTAGTGATCCATCCCGAAACATCTTCTGCGGTAGTACCGCCAGTTGGAGTAGAATTATATTCATCACAATCTAAAAGCATAAAGCCATTAGCGGAAGTTGGTGATTCTAATGGTCCGGTGTTACTGGAATAATTTCCTTCAGGTCCGGTTGTACTAAGTTGCCATTCATCTGCAATGATCCCACCAGTTGTCCAAGCTTGCCCTAACTCGTTATTTCCATCAAGACCATTTGCAAAATCATCAGAAAAAACAACATCTTGTTGGTCTTTATTAAATGAACTTGGGTTTTCCTTCGCTTCCCATCCAGCTGGGATTTCTTTTGCAGCTTGCAAACTAGCAGCTGGAGCTTCATTTAAAGAAGCATCGCTAGTTTGTGCCATCATTGCTCCACTAAGTAAAAGACTGGAAGCCAATAAGTACATTTTTTTCATAATTTAATTATTTGAGTTTATTTTTTTATTCAAGCATGTAAAAGTAAGCCCTAATAGACAAACTAGCAATTTAAAAGAGCACTTATTATCCAGATAAAAACATATTTAACATAAATATTTCAATTCCAAAATAAATTAACGACTTAATATTCAGTTCATTAAAAAAAATAGAATTAAGCAAATAAGTAAATTTTCGTTTTACAAATCAAGCATGGAAATGAAATAATTAAAATAAACTCAATATTTGTCCGCATTTGGAGAATTAACACATCATCCCACTTATTTCTTAAATCTTGAAATGAAATAATTGTGCTTTTTTTTAGCTAATTATTCATTCGCTTTTTTACGCTTTACTTTCAATTGGAAGCCTTCTAATTAACTTAAGATGACTTTTGTCTGACACTTTTAATTTAAATATTCTTTTATATTTGCCCATACTCAAAAAAATATACTATGAAGAAAATGTACACACTCGCTCTTGCATTTGCGCTTTTTACAAGTGGAATATTTGCTCAGTCAAATACTGATGTATTAAACAAGAATGATAAAGGAGCTGCACAAACAATTAAAAGTCCAAAACTTGCGAATGAGTTCAATAAAGATGCTCAGGCAGAATTGTGGTCTGACGATTTCTCTGATCCTAACACTTGGGTTATAGAACATGATGCTACAGCTTGTAGTTTAGATTGGGAAATTGGCACTGGCCTTTCTTGTGGAGGTTTTGCTCCAATTAACAATATTAATTCCACAACTTCTGAAAATGGATTTGCTATGGTAGATTCGGATGAATATGGTGGAGAAACAGGTGGGTCAGAAGTTGAAGACTCTTGGTTTACGACGGCTAATTCTATCGATCTTTCAGCAAATCCAAATGTAATACTTGAATTTCAAAGTTTTTACAGAAAATGGACTTATGAGGAATGTTATGTTGTGATCAGCACAAATAATACTGATTGGCCAGAATTAGATCCTGATTATGATGCAGAATCAAATCCTAATGTTTTTAGAGTTTGGCCTGGAATGGGAACACAAGATCCTGTTCTTAATCCTACCATAAAAAGATTGGATATTTCTGCAGCAGCAGGTAATCAAGCTACTGTTTGGATCCGATTTCATTGGACAGGAACCTGGGGATACGCTTGGTTCGTTGATGATGTGCGTGTTTTAGAACAGGCTGCCAATGATATGACAATGGAATATGGAGTGATCTCTCATAATGGAACCGGTGATGAATATGGTCGTGTTCCAGCTGATCAGTTAAATCCACAAATCAACTTAGGAGCATTAACAACCAATTTTGGATATGATGCCCAAACCGATATCATCATCGATATTTTAATTGAAGATGAATCAAGTAATGAAATATTAAGTACTTCTTCAGATGTTGAACCTGCATTGGCACCAACTGATACTTTAACATTTAGTACTGATGAAGATCTTCCGGCATTAGCGACAGGAATGTACACTACAACTTTTACAGTAACTTCTGCTGAAGAACAAGATGGAGATCAGTTTTTTAATAATGTAGTAGTTCGTAATTTCGAAATTACGGACGATTTATACAGTTTAGATGGTATTGGTGTTGATCCTGTTTCAAATATTGGATCATTAGGAACAAACAGTTTTACTGATGCTGAAGATGGTTTCTTTATGATGACTTTATACGATTTTAATCAAAGTGAAAATATTGTTTATGGTATTGAAGTACTTTTAGGTTCTACAACTGTTCCCGGTGGTTCTGTCATCGCACATTTAATGGACACGGTGGATGTTTATGGAAACAATATTGATCAACCGATTGTTTCTTCTGACGAAATTGAAATTACGCAAGACCATGTTGATGCAGGAATAGTTAGAATCTACTTTGAAAGTGGCGAAAACTTATCTGCAGGATCATATATGGCTGCAATTGAAATGTTTAGTAATGGAAGTGCAAATGATATTCGAATCATTAATGATGTGACTACACCTCAACCACCATGGTCAAGTGTGATCTTTATTCCTAATGATCAAACCTATACTAATCCTAATGCTGCAGCAATTAGAGTTTTAATGTCTCCTGCTAGCAGTGTTTATGAAATAACAAAAGATGCAAGCCTTGGTCAAAACATTCCAAACCCTGCGGTTAATAGAACAACAATCGGTTTTGAATTATTGAGCGCTCAAAACGTATCAATCGTTATTACTGATATTCTTGGTAAAGTGGTTCTCGAAGAAAAACTTGGAAACCTTGCACCCGGAACTTATTCTAGAGTGATCGAGTTAAATGGTTTAAACGCCGGTACTTACCACTACTCTATCGTAACTGAAAACGGTTCATTAACTAAAGCAATGCAAGTCATTAGATAATCGCATTCTTTATGAAACTTAAAAACCGCTCTCATATTGAGAGCGGTTTTTTTATTGGAGTTCAAAGAAAACATAAAAAGCCCCTCGTAACATTATGCTTAACAAGCAAAACACTCAGGGACCGTCCCGATAATTATCAAAAGAGAAAATCAGGATTATATCGAGGGGCTATTTCTGTCTCGCTGAAAAAGTTTGCTCTGACCGTAGTGATCACTGCGATTCACTTATATGCATTCATGCATTTCAAACCTCACTTTTTGGCTCATAGACCGCCTTCTTCCTTCCTACAAGATAAACCCCCGTGAATATCATGATCGTACATAATAGCTTAAACCAGGTGATATCTTGACTAAATCCTGAACTATTATTAAAATAATGATCATAAAGAAAAGCAAAAAGACCGGCTAATACAGGCTGCAAATAAATATAAGTACTGCTAACAGAAGGACTGACTATCTTGAGTGCGAAAATATTTAATAAATAGGCTAAAAAAGTAGTGAATACGATCACATAAAACACTCCCCTTAAAACATTAACAGGCAAAGCGTTCCATTCAACTTCAATGGCTTGCTTAAAACCGAAAGGCAATACGAATAGAAAACCAAAAAAGAATACCCAAAAAATCACGGTCGTGGGTTTATACTTACTTAATAAAGGCTTTACAATGACTAAATAAACTCCATAACTCATGGCATTAATAAATACCATCAGATCACCTAAAACACTTGCATGAACGGAATTTCCTGACTTCGTTGATAACAGTAATAAAACTGCACCAATCGCCCCAATGATCACTCCCAGAATTTTCATTTTTGTAAGCACCTCTCTCAATACAATATGTGAAATGATCAATACCAATATTGGATTTGATGTCATAATAATAGAAGCATTGATTGGCGAGGTTAAGTTAAGTCCGTTAAAAAAGAATAATTGATTGATGGCAACGCCAAATAAACCGGCAAGTATTAATCGCCCAAAATCCTTTTTCTCAACTTTCTCCTTTATAAAAAAGCGCAGAATCGAAAACAACATCACTGCTCCACCTACTCTAAAGAAAATAAATCCTGAAGGTTGAACATAATTAGGCATGATTCCTTTTGCAACCAAATAATTAGCAGCATAGATCGTATTGACCATGAACAATGCGATATAAGCAAAACCACGTTTACCCATTTATTCCCAGTCTTTTATATAATGCTTCAATATTGTTCTTTTGATTTCCAATAAAAATTTCCTTATCGATCAAAACTACCGGCCTTTTTAAATAGGTATAATCACTGAGTATTAATGCACGATAATCACTTTCCTTCAATACTTTATTTTTTAGTCCTAACAAGCTGTAATTTTTTGCTTTACGACTGAAAAGGGCTTCAAAGGAACCGGATTTGTCCTTCATTTCATCCAATTCATCAGGAGTGATAGACACCTTTTTAATATCCTTTACTTCGAAAGAAGCAAGATCCATTGGCTTTAAAATTCGTTTACTGGTATCGCAGGTAGAAAGCGTATATATTTTATGCATTTCTGTATTAGTTGTTTATTTTTAACTCGGTTTTAATTCTTACGCTTTAAGGTGAAGTAAATTTGAGAATGCAAAGAAACTAATTCCTAGTTGAAACATGCCAGAAAGTTCTGAAAGCATTGAAAAAAAATTGAGCGTAAAGCGAATTATCATTCCTATTATTCTGGGACTAGGCGTTGCGTTCTATTTACTTATCGGAAGTTTAAACGAATCGAAGTTTATAAAAGTTAAGAATGGAAAAGGGTCTTATTCCTTAAAAACAGAAGTTCTTAAGTCGAAAAAGAAATTTACCGAAGCAGATTTTGAATTTGTTGGAGTAGGAAAGGGAGACTTTAATTTTGAAAGCGCTCAGGATAATTTACATCGTATAAAATGGTCATTCTCGATGGGTTTATGGCTCTTTATAGCCTTATTAGCTATGGCCGTAAGGGATTTTTTCTATATGTTACGGCTACGGGTCTTAACAGATAAAGCTTTTAATTGGCGACAGTCATTCAGAGTAGTTATGCTTTGGGAATTTGCCTCTTCGTTGAGTCCCTCAGTAGTTGGAGGCTCAAGTATCGCCATGTTTATCATCAATCGCGAAGGCATCAATATGGGAAAAAGCACTTCGATCGTTATGATCACCGCTATCATGGATGAATTATTCTATATCACTATGGTTCCCCTTGCTTTTTTGATCGTTGGGAATCAATATTTATTTCCTCTTCATTTAGAAAAAGAGCTATTTGGAATGACGCTTGGAGCGAGAGAATTATTTTGGCTAGGTTACACTTTTATCGTGATTCTTGTTGCCGTTTTAAGCCTTGCAATTTTCTTTAAGCCGAGATTATTCAAATACATCCTTTTAAAAATGTTTAGCTGGAGGTTATTGCGCAAATGGAGAGTAAAATCTTTAGATACCGGAAATGAGATCATTGAAGCTTCGAAGGAGTTCAAGAATAAACCCTTTTCCTTTTGGTTTAAATCAGTCGGAGCGACCTACCTTTCATGGATGGCGCGTTTTTTAACTGTTAATTTTTTAATTCTTGCTTTTGCAAGTAATGCGGATCAATTATTGATCTTTGGTCGCCAATTAATAATGTGGGTTATTCTTTTGATCAGTCCTACTCCAGGTGGAGCAGGGGTAGCAGAATTTGCCTTTAATGGATTTTTAGGAGACTTAATTCCTTTTGGATTAGCGGGTATTTTAGCCTTACTTTGGCGCCTGTTTAGTTACTATCCTTATTTATTTATTGGCGCTATAATTTTGCCTGGCTGGATACAAAAAACAAAGAATAACGATACTTATATTTTTAATTAATTTTTCATTAGTACAAAGATGAAATTCAATACAAAAACAATTCATGCAGGTGTTCATGCGGATCCAACTACCGGAGCAATTATGACACCGATCTATCAAACTTCAACCTATGTTCAGGAAGGAGTTGGAAACCATAAAGGATACGAATATTCAAGAACCGGAAATCCTACAAGACATGCCTTAGAATGCAGTATTGCTGCACTTGAAAATGGAAACTATGGCGCTTGTTTTGGATCCGGATTAGCTGCAATCGATTGCGTAATAAAAATGCTTAATCCTGGAGACGAAGTGATCTCAACCAATGATCTTTATGGAGGAACTTTTCGGATTTTCACAACCATTTTCGAAAAGTATGGGATCAAATTTCATTTTACTCCGATGGGAGACGCAAAACAGGTTGCTGCATTGATCAATGAAAACACAAAGCTGATCTGGGTTGAAACTCCAACCAACCCAATGATGAACATCATCGATATAAAAGCCATTTCCAAACTAACAAGCGGGAAAAATATTTTATTAGCGGTCGATAATACCTTTGCTACGCCATATTTACAGCGACCTTTAGATTTAGGTGCAGATATCGTAATGCATTCGGTTACCAAATATTTAGGCGGCCATTCTGATGTAGTAATGGGAGCTTTGGTATGCAAAGACGAGAAGTTATCGAATGAAATGTATCGTATTCAGAATTCAAGCGGAGCCGTTTGCGGTCCAATGGATAGTTTTCTTGTATTAAGAGGAATTAAGACCTTACATATCCGGATGCAACGTCATTGCGAAAATGGAGAAAAGATCGCTTACTATTTAAAAAGTCATTCCAAGATTGACAAAGTTTATTGGCCGGGTTTTCCGGAGCATCCAAATCATCAGGTTGCAAAGGATCAAATGAGTGGATTTGGAGGCATGATCTCCTTTACTACCAAAGGAAATAAATTGGAAGATGCCTTTAAAATAGTTGAAAATGTAAAACTCTTTAAACTGGCGGAATCATTAGGCGGCGTAGAGTCTTTGATCGGACATCCTGCTACCATGACCCATGCCTCCATTCCTAAAGAAAAGCGCGAAGAAAGCGGTGTAGTCGATTCACTGATCCGCTTAAGTGTGGGAATAGAAGATGCGGACGACCTGATTGAAGATCTAAAAAACAGTCTGGCAAGTATTTAAAGAAGAAATTTGGAAATCCAATTTTAGACGAATTTTGGCTTATGTGTGACTTTAGCCACTTGACTTTAGGGTCTCCTATACCTATCTTTGCACGCATTTAAATTGAAGCTAAAATAATTAGCAGAAGATATTTTACCGATTATTGTAAAATAAGACCCTTTCCTTAAAAATAACCAGATAATTAATTGACTTAGTCCATTTTAAAACAACCTTATAAACTTTTTTTCCGTCGTAAGATGGATACTATAAATCAAAAAAAAGAATACATGTTAAAGAATTTAATTTTAATAATTACACTTATCATTTCTTATTCCCTTTCGATTAAAGCACAAGATGAGAATGGTCAATGCGGATGGTATGAAGCTCAAGAAGCATTTTTTGAAGAACACCCTGAAGCAAAAGAAAAAGCAGAACTTGAATTTAAAAACTTCAATGCTTTTGCTGCTAACTTCGATAATGCTAATAAAATGACACCAGATACGGTAATCATTCCTATTGTTTTTCATATTATTCATATAAATGGACCAGAGAACGTTAGCAATCAATTGATCTATGATGCCGTCGATCAAATGAATATGGATTATATGGCTACTAACAGCGATCTTTCAGAGGTAGTAGAAGATTTTGTAGACATTATTGGGAATACAAAAATTATTTTTCGTTTAGCGCAAATCGACCCGGATGGAAATTGTACGAATGGAATTACTCGTACCGTTTCAGAATTAACCAATACTGGAGGAAATGCATTAAAAAATCTTATTTATTGGCCAAGAGATTCCTATTTGAATGTTTGGGTAAGCAAAATTGCTCTTGAAACAGAAGGTTCAGGAACCGTACTAGGCTATTCACAATATCCATCAACCGTTCATAATTATCCTGGAAATGACGGAATTGTTGTTCGTTCAAATGCAATAGGTTATGATAAAAGAACCTTAACCCATGAGGCTGCACATTGGATGAATATAATTCATGTATGGGGAGATTCGAATGAAGCAGGTTTAGCTACAAACTGTTCTGAATCCGATTTTGTTGGTGATACTCCAAATACAATTGGCCACACTAGCGGATGTAGTTTAAGTTCTGAATCCTGTGGTTCTCTCGACAATATTCAAAACTATATGGATTATGGAACTTGTAAACGAATGTTTACCGAAGGCCAGTCGAATCGAATGATAGCTGCATTAAATTCTTATCTCTCACAACGAAATCAAATCTGGACAAATGCCAATCTTATTGAAACCGGAGTAAATAGCGCCCCGCAATTATGTGCATCAGATTTTATTGCAGACGAAAAACGAATTTGCTCCGGAACTGAAGTACAGTTTACTAACGCCAGTTACAATGGTGATACTGAATGGACCTGGACCTTTGAAGGTGGCGAACCTTCAACAAGTAATGAAGAAAATCCACTAGTGATCTATAATACACCGGGAACTTATCCTGTTAGTCTTACTATTAGTAATGGAAATGATGAACTTACAGAAATCAAAGAATCTTTTATCCATGTTTTAGAAGACGTTGGATCCACAACTCCAATTTTAGAAGGATTTGAAAGCGCAACAACTTTACCTAATGATGATTGGACAATCTTTTCAACTGACGAAGATCGCTATTGGGAAGTTACAAATGCGGCATCAAACTCAGGAAGCAAATCGGTTGTTCTTAAAAATTACTACCAAAATGAAGGTAATGTTGACGAATTAGAAAGTAATTCCATCGATCTAAGCGGACTGGAAGAAGTTGCCATTTCCTTTAAATATGCTTATGCAAAACGTCATAATGCAGACACAGATGTTCTTAAACTTAAAGTAACTCGTACTTGTGGAACAAACTGGCTCGTAAAAGAGACTTTGAAAGCCAATGACGGGACCTTGGTAACGGCTCCGAATCATGCAGGATATTTCACTCCTGAAAGCACTGAATGGAACGAAGCTTATATTGATAATATCAGCTATTTATATTTGATCGAAAACTTCCGTTTTAAATTCGAATTTAATAGCGGTGATGGTAACAACATTTATCTGGATGATATCAATATTTTCGATCCGACTACCGTTGGAATTAATGAAGTAAATAAGGCTGCACTGAAATATAAAGTGTTCCCTAATCCAATTGAAAATACTTTGAATATCAGTTTTAATCTTCTTCACAATACAGATGTTGTAGGTGATGTTTATGATATCAGTGGAAGAAAAGTGATGAACCTTTTTGATCGCTCTTTCCAAATCGGAGTGAATGAGATGCAAGTAAATACCGCTGATTGGAATTCAGGAATGTATTTCGTGAGAATTCAATTAGAAGGTGAGACCTTTATTGAAAAAGTGATAAAAAACTAAAAGAATTTTTCTCATAGAAAGCCATGTCGGAAAATCGATGTGGCTTTTTTTATGCTTTAATCTTTGTAAATTGATATACTACGCTTCCATTCTTATCTATAAAAAAAGTCTCAATTTTATGTTTACTTACTCTTAGAAGTAAAAAGCCATAATGTGGACTGGAAAATAAAGAATATTCCCCGCTCGAAGTGGGTCGGATTTTACCGGTAGAGCCCCCAATAAAATAATCAGTATAGCCAGGAGTTTTGATGTGCTGCATATCATGATCATGCCCGGATAATAATAGATCAACAGAATTATCATATAATGTATTCTCCAATAATCCTTGCAAAACCAAATTTGAACCGTGATACCCGTAGGAATACAATGGATGGTGACCTATCATGATCCTCCATTTCTGATCCATAGTTGAAGTGATACTATCGATCCAATTCATTTGATTCAGACTGTCTGGATATAATCTTAAATACTCTGAATCAATCATAACGATTCCTAAACTATCGCCTGAGCTATTTATAGCTTTAGAGAAATTGTAAAAAAGAGAAGGAAAAGTCCATCGATCATCAACAAGTGAATAATCTATTTGAGCCTGTGCACTTCCCAAATGATCATGATTTCCTACACTAATATACCATGGGACCTGCAATGAATTTTGATTAAAATTTTCTGTGTATACATCCCAGACGGGATCAGTGATCGAATCTACCCCGGATTCATAAAAATTATCCCCTCCGGTTACAATAAAATCAAGTGTTAAGTAATCGGCTACAGCTGCCATCTGAGTTGAATTTGCAAGCAATGAATCATTTTGATGACCCCAATCACCAATAAAAATAAAAGTTAAACAGGTATCATTCGAAGCTTTTGCGATCACATCCTCAAAATAACCGGTAGTTGGTCTATCCTCAGCAGGAGGTGTTTCTTCTTGATGAACTGCATCCTTTTTACAAGAGAATAATAATGGTAGCAGAGCAAGACCAGTAATAAAAACTCTTTTTTTCATTTTTTAAAAATTATCGAATAAACGATGTAATTGTTTTCTTTTTCTAAGCGCCCAATACAATAAGGTTGGCGGAGATAAAATGATCGTTGGAATAGTAGAATAAAAGGGCTCAGGCGTGCCTTTAATAGAGTGAACAATAAATGTTGCTCCAATGGTAATGATGGAAGCAATTAAGACCGCTAAAAAAATAGAGATCCTTATATTCTTATAACGAATAGCAATATTCTCACAGATTTTCATATTAATACTCGCCATAAAAAAGGTGTACACTGCTTGCTTTAATCCTGCGATCAGTCCAGGAGTAAAACCATGGCTAAAATTAATCGCAAAAACGATCCCTCCCATTATAAAGGCACCGGCAAATCCCATTTTTGAATCAAAAAAACGATTATTCCCAAGCGCATTTTGCCCTTTCTTTTTTCCAGGTGTTTCATTTTTTTTAAACGGCATGCACGTTATTTTTTAATAACTAAAAAATGAGAGGCAAAAGTATCGACTCCTTTTCATATAAAAAGAATTTAAAAGATTCTTTTTTGGAATATACAGAAATGAATATCCATTTTCTATATAGTGATAAAATTTAAAATCGAGCTTTCAGTATGCAAGGAAACAAATAATTAGTATGAATTGAAATATCTTTTAAAAAGAATTCTCCAAGCCAATGTTTATAAGCTTTAATAACTAAAAACTTAGATCGAAAAATACAGCCATGAATACGCGTTTTTAATTGATAAATAGCAAGTTACATTAGACAAAATAAAAATATCAGTTTTTTTTTATTACATTTATCAACCTACTATTCTAGATCGCTTAGTCTTTTTCAATTAAAGTTAAAGATTTATTTATAAACCAAAACCAATAAAACATTATGAAACAAATGAACAAAATGACCTTAGGTTTGCTATTATGCGCATACCTTTTTAGCCCTTTTCTTTATGCTCAGGAAGCAGAAAAAAAAGCAACTATTATGATTGTAACCACAGTGCATTGGAATATGGATAAAACCGATGGTTCAAATGATGCTTGGTTAGCTTTAGAAAAAGAATATTTTGATAAAGTAACAAGTAAAAATGAGTACATTTTAAGAGCTAATTTCCTTACACATTTTTTTACAACAGATAATTCCGAAGCGATTTGGGTAAGTCTTTACGAAAATTGGGATGCAATTGAAAAAGCAAATGACAGAACCAATGAATTAATTATGGCAGGTTGGCCGGACGAAGCTGCAAGAGCAAAGTTCATGGCTGAACAAGGTTCTTATTATTCATCCATGCATTCTGATGAAATTTACGCTGTACTTGATGGAGGAAAAGCCATCGCTGAAAGATCTTCCGAACCATTGATCTATTATGTTCGCGTTTCTCAAATGGCTTATCCAGAAGATGCTAAAGATGGAGAGATGATAGCATTGTTAGATGAATATAATCAAAACGTAACTTTTAAAAATGAATATGTACTTGGTTATTATTTATACCGACATATGTGGGGCGCAGACAGTAGAAATCTCACTGAAGTTTATGCTGTAAAATCACTTTGTGATATACAATCTTATTTCGATAAAAATACTGAATTAGAAGATGCTAAATGGACTGCAGACGAGCAAAAAGCAAGAGCTGAAAAGGATGATAAATACTGGACTGGCATACACGGAGATTACATTTGGAGAAATGTTCCAGCACTTGTAAAATAATATTTATTCGACTTTGCGATAATAGAAAACCTCCTTTTTAGGAGGTTTTTTTTTATTTAGTTTCAATTATCAATTCTGTTCCCACCGGTGGATCAATGATCATACTATTATTTTCAGGATCAATATCAACAGTCATAAATCTGGGATCGATCGCCAAGGAAAGAATTTCATTTACATCAAATGGCAACACGAGTGTATATTCGGGTTCAACCCAAGGCCATGCTTTTAATACTTCAAAATGATCATAACCCTGATTATTTTTATGTCCTCTCATCATTTGAAGCGGGATCGTGTACAAATACACTTCTCCATTTCTTAATTGCACTTCAAGATCAACCGGCATGATAAAGTCTTCAATTCTTTCCAAAACGACTTTCACTTCCTCTTTTGAACCTACCAAAGACTTTATACCATAATCCAGTTTTTTTATGGAATTAATATAATAGTTATTGTACCAGTCTAATTCAATCCCACTGACCTTCTCTCCTACAAGCATAAAATCTTCCGGTGTAGGATGTTTAAATCTCCAATCATAATAATACCTAAGTAAGGTTTCATCTAACTTATCCTGACCAATAATATAGGCTAATTGACTTAAGTACATCGCTCCTTTATTATAAGAATTGATTGAAAAGGCAGATTCCGTTTCTAAATAATTAACGTTCGTACTTAATGCTTCATTCGTTTCACTTTTCATAAGAGCGATCGTCCGTTTCCGGGAATAGGAATAATCCGGTATACTTGTACTATCATTATTAGTGATATAATTTTCAGCAAACTTATCTGCATAGGAAGTAAAACCTTCATCCATCCAGGCGTACTCCATTTCATTTGTGGCTAATGCAAAGTAATACCATTCATGAAGCAATTCATGAATACAGGTTCCAAGCATCGATTTGTAGGATCTTTTTCCATTAAATAAAGTAGCCATTGGATATTCCATTCCCCTATCACCACCTTGAATGATCGAATAGCTATCGTAAGCATATTTCCCAAATCGCTCATTAACAAAATTAAATAAGGGATTAATTATCAATGATAAAGCGATCCAGTTTGCTTCATATACTGAATCCGCCTGAAATAATAAATGGACATCTAAATCATCATTAACCTTTACGATCTCATGCAAATAATCTTTATCCGCAGCCCATACAAAGTCGTGAACATTTTTTGCATTAAAATGCCAGGTCACGTTTTCTGTTTCGGGTCTTCCTTCAATAGCTCCATAACCATGCTTAACAACAGTAGGATTCATTACTTTCCCTGTTCCTCCTAAAACATAGTCGGATGGGAGTGTGATCTTCACATCGAAATCACCCCAAACTCCAAAGAACTCTCTTCCGACATAAGGATCGGCATGCCAACCGGAACGGTCATATTCACATAACTTTGGGTACCATTGAGCCATTGAATAAGCGATCCCTTCTTTATTATCCCGCCCTGTCCGTCTAATATAAACAGGCACCTGGGCTTCAAACTCCATGGTCAAAACCGTTTTCTTTCCCGGTAAAAGGGGATGATCAAGGTCTACAACCAGAATACTTTCTTGTTCTTCAAACTGCACTTCGTGTTTATCCTGACTTAAAAATTTCACCCTTGAATAACCGATCTCATCTGCATTTAAATTCTTGATCAAAGCGATGTCTTTTTCTGAGCCTGCAACATACTGAGAACGAATATCCATCATACTTCCAGGTTGGAATGCATTATAAAACAAATGATAAAAAACCCGGCGGATGGTATCCGGTGAGTTATTATAATAGGTTAATATTTGTTTGCCTTGGAATTGATGGCTTTCATCATCAAGAATAATTTCCATCTTATAATCCACTTTTTGCTGCCAATATTGAGCTAATGAAACATAACTTTTACCAAAGCTTATTAAGATAAAGACAAATACAATTTTAAATTTAGAATGGATCATAAGATCTATGATTTAATGAAATACATATAAATTAATCAGGAAATAAAAATCCTATCTCCTTCCAAAAAACTTTTCTTCTATTAATGTCAAGATAGGCAAATTTACCTCCTGTCTGGAGTTCAAAAAAACCCAGATCTTGATATCTTATTTGATCGAAAACAGGGTCAAGTATAGTCGTCCCAAAATAATCGATCATCCCATAAGCAGTGTCATTCTCTGTGATATAGACTCCTTCTGACAGTATTATTTTGTTATATTCCAATGGAATAATGACCTTCCCGGATCGATCTATCATACCCCATTTGTTATTTTTCCTAACCCTTGCCAGGTCCCCTTCAAAAGGATATGCTTGCTCGTATCGGTATGAAATTGCAAGTTTTATGTTTTCATCTGCGTAGCCCCATTTTCCATTTTTCTTAACCGGATAAAGCATACCGTCATAATATCCAATTTCATCAAAAATAGCAGGAACGATCCTAGCCCCTGCAGTATCTATTAAACCCATTTTCCCTTTTATTCTGATTCGCGCCAAACCCTTATCAAATTCTCCCCAATCAAGAATGAAAGGATCGCTTTCGTAGATCAATGGGATTTTCCAATCACCTTTTTGGTTTATATAACCCACTTTACCTTCTTTTATCACCAGTATCAGATCTTGATCTATTCGACCAATAGAATTATTGTCAATTGCCAATATGGTATCAAGCTTTGAATTGATAAGACCGAACTTCCCTCCCTTCTTAACTTTTATTAGCGAGTCTTTAAAGTGAGGTTCGATCCATTCATATTCAAAGGGAACGATCCATTCATTTTTCCAATCAATAATTCCAAATTTTTCATATTGCTTTACAAGGGCCTTTTTATTTTCCATATTAAATGCCTGATCATATATAAATGGAATAATTACAAATCCATTTTCATCAATATATCCATAACGATTATTTTTTGAGGCATAAGCATAGTCATCGACAAAAACTCCAATATCATCGTATTCCATTTTTACTATATGATCTCCAAATCGATTGATCGCACCATATTTTTCACCATTATACACTATAGCAAAACCATTTGTAAATGATTCTGCATCCTCATATTCGGGTAAGATAGCAAGCTTTCCACGTGAATTGATAAATCCTAATTTATTATCCTCTGAAACGAGAGACATGCCTTCACTAAAAGGTTCGCATGAATCATAAACCGGTCGAATGATCCAAGTTCCTGAAGTGTCAATAAAACCCCATTTATCATTCATTTTTGCGGGAATTAAGATCTTTAATAGATTTCTTAATTCATCTTTTACCGATTCTCGATCCGGATAGTGTGGATATTCCATTAAAAAATCCGCTAAAGCTTCCGGTGTTAAAATTTCAGTACTGATCTTATAGATCTTCTCCCAAGATGCTTTTACATTCGGATTGGAAGGATATTTATTAATAAAGTTGATATAAGTATCGATTTTTCCATCAGAAGTATACAATTCATATAATTTGTCTTGTGCTTGCGGCAGATAAGGACTGGAAGGATAATTCTTAATAAATTGTTCAATATCGCTTACTCTGCTAAAAGAAGTGCTCTCCTCAAAAAGCCGTAATTGATAATTTAATTTCGCCTCATTAAATTGAACGGAATTAGGATAAAGATCCATAAATTCTTTAAATGCAGCAGAGGAGTTAATTTCAAGTGCTTCTTGATATACCAGTTCATTCCTATAGCCAATGCCCGAAGAATATAATTCTGAATAACTGTAATTTTCAATAAAATATTCAAAGTCATCAATATTATTATTTTCAATGGCACTTTCAAGTGCATTAAAGGCAATGCTTTCCAGAAATTCATGAATTGAAATAGAATCGATCGAATACTCCTGTAATTTAACACGATCCTTTTCTTTAGTAAACTCCCATGCGTTTTGACTTTTTAAAACATAAATTCTGGCAGAATCGATGTTTGTAAAAGGATTTTTATCATTGAAGTAGATCTGACCTAAACCAAAATTAGCTGCACAAGGATCACTTTTAAGCGCTTTCGAAAATAATTCCTTGGCCTTAAAATAATCGTAGATACTAAGCGCCTCAAATGCTTTATCCAGTTTTCCACCTGCAAAAACGAAGGTAGAAAAGTGAAAGATCAAAAAGAATATGATGCCTTTTTTAAAATCCATATTAATTGTAAAAGTACTACAATGAGGCTGAAATTAATGATGCTTTTTGATAATAAACTGATATGAAATAAAGCAATTAATTAATGGGAAATGAGACTTTAAATATGAAAGGCTAATACTAAAATCAAAAATTCAGCTATTCATTTTTGATGACAGACAATAAGGTATCCGACCATTCTTTAGGATTTAATTGCATTCCAATTCCATGGCTTTCTTCTGCCATCTTTATTAGATCCTGATCTTTTAAGTTCATTATTTTTAGAAAAAGCTCCTTAAGCGATTTGCTATCACCTGATTTAAAATAGAAACCGTTTTTTCCTTCTTTCAAAAACCTGGAAGCAGCACCTACCTTATCCGAACATAACAAAGGAAATCCGGCCACTGCCATCTCATGAACAACCACTCCCCATGGCTCTTTATTACTAGGTAATACAAAAACGCCTGTGTTTACTAAAATGGCCTCCAGCTCGCGTGATTGAATAAAACCAAAGTGCTTAATTCCATCTGCTATTTTTCGTTTTTCCCAAAGATCACCGGTGCCAACACACCATAATTCCCACTTTTTAGTTTCAACTCTCTTACTATTAGCAGAAGCAAATGCCTCCCATAATTCCTCTACCCCCTTAAAATCGACATACCTACCCATATAAATAAAGCGGTGAGGAAAACTCTTCTTTTTATCCTCTATCGATCTCGAATAGATCTCATTAAAATGGGGGACGTCAGCACTATAGAATCCAAAAATAATTTGCTCACTCGAAAAACCTAGTTTACGTGCAAAAATCTCCTGTGGATCTCCCGGAACCCAAACCTGAGAGAAGCGATTATGCAGCTTAAAATTACTCAATATTCGTCCGATCTGTTGTCTGATAGAACCTGTATAGTGATTGTCTAAGCTTAAAATGGTAGGCACCTTTGAATACCAATGCTTATTAACCGCATTATATCCTTCGTCGATCCAACCCGAACTTACAATGATATCCGGCTTAAATTCTTCAGAAAATGCGATCAACTCCTTTGTAATAAACTCGCCTCGTTCAAAAACTTGCCATTCCGGATGAAATTCGAAAGCAAAAGGAGCTTCTTTATTTACAGCCCAACGCACAATGGCTATATCCGCGGATTTATGCAATTCACGCACACATGCTAAAAAATAGTTAGCGATCTCAGTGTACAAAAATAAAATCCGGGGTCTTTTTCCCATTTCTGTCATTTATAATTTTTTCAAAATTAATTTTAATAACTGAGCATCTATTTTATGTTCCCCTTCAAATCTTTGAAAGTCGACCGATAGTTTGTAATGATCAATCCAGGCTAAAAAATGTTCACGAATCTCATCATTAAAATATGGATCTTTATCACCAATAATGACCTGCATTCTAAGTTTATCAAATGTTTTTGATACTTCTTCTACAACTAAGTCATTTGGAATAGAACCTGCCCAATTTATAAATCCGTCAATTTTAATATTATTTCTTATGATCCATCGCATTGCAGCAGCTACTCCTTGGGAAAAACCCAAAATACAAAGTTTTGCATTTGTGTGATCGATCAAATTTATTCCTTTTAATAACGAATTAAGATAAGCCGATTGATTTACTATATCCACTTCTCTATCTTCTTTTGTCATCCAGGATGCTCCCACTCTCCCCTCCATTCCATTGATATAAAAACGATGCAGACCTTCAGGTATAACAACAAAATATTCATCTCCTAATCTTTCGAAATGCTTTCCGAAATAACTGGCTAGCTGGCCATATCCATGAAAAGCGAAGAGGATAATCTTTGTATTTTGATTGAGTTCGCCAATAGAATAATAGCGCGTTTTCAGTTCTACATTAAGGTATTTAGCTTTTGTCATTAATTCAAAAGTAAACTTTGATAATTAATTTAATGAAGGCTCAAATAGTTTATTTAACCACGAACTTCTAACATCCGATTGTTTTTCAGTTGGATCAAACTCCCAACTCAAATACATTTCATTTTCAACCTCAATTTTCTGAATTTTTCCCTTCAAAACTTTTATCTTTTCTTTTCCTCTTTTATTTTCCCTTTTTACCTCTACAATTAATTCATCTCCGCTATTCAAACTGTAAAAATGGTCTAATACTTCAATATAATTATCGATGGTAATTTCCCGACCCATTAATTTATACAGAATATCTCCTTCTTTATAGGCCATTTCTTCTCCAAAATCATTTCTTAAATTCAAATTACTTATCACAATTACATTTTTTTCTGCGTCGAAACTCAATGAAATACTTCCCAGTGTATTAATAAAAACAATTTCTTCCGGATGGTAAATAACACCGGCAAAAGCCAGATATTCTGTTAAGGGAAGAGGCTCGCTTCCTTCAACATATCGATTAAAAAATTCTCGTGTTTCTGAAAAGCTAAGATCTGCGATCACATCAAAAAACTCATCGTCTTTAAAAGTATTTTGAATCCCATAAATCTCTTTTAATTCATTCATCAATTGTCGAATATCGTATTCCCCATCTGATAGCTCAAGGAGTAATAGATCGAAGCACATTCCTATTAGCGCTCCTTTCTCATAAACGTTTCCATATTGATCCTCATAGCGATCCAATGCTCCCTTACTCATTACGGTAAATGGAAGGGTGTCATTATAGCGAGAAGCTCCATTTATTTTTTTTACTATTTCATCCAAAAATTTATCAGGACTTATTAGATCATACATCACTTGCATTCTCATTGAAGCATACTCGGTTACGCCTTCATAAAGCCATAAATGCTTTGACATTTTAGGCTCAATAAAATTGTAATCACCTATTTCCTCCGAATGAATGGCAAGTGGGGTAATTATATGAAAAAATTCATGTGAAGTAACTTCTACAATCGACTGCGAAATTCGCTCAAATTGATAATCCGGATAAGAAAAAACAGTCGAATAAGAATGTTCAAGCGCCCCATAATTCTCTGAATTAGTTCTATTACTATGCATATAAATAAGAATAGCATAATCATCAACAGGCAGATCACCACCTAAATATTCACCCTGTGCCCTCAAAGTAGGCTCTATTTTGCTCATCATTAATTCCGCGTTTGAATTCCCTGATGGACTATAAATACTTACCATCACCTTTGTATCTCCTATTAACACAGAAGCGGTGTCAGGAATGCAATACATTATCGGAGAGTCGCATAATTGAAGATAATTATCTGCATTAAAAGTCTCTTCTGTTTCAGAGAAAGCTTTACGTTTCATAGGGCTCGTTCCATACATCTCTTTAGGATGAGTCACATGGATAGAATAGGGATGTTTTTCTTCACCTTCAATAAATCCAACAATCCCGAAACTATTGATCAAGAAATTATTCTCTTCAAAATTCGTACCTCCCGGTTCAAAAATGTTTTTGAATCGAGGATCATCAAATGTATCATCAACCCAATAGATTAATTTATCGAGTTGCTTTGCATCAAATAACTCCCAACGATTACTATCCAAACGAATAAGCTTTAATTTATCCCCTTCTATATCTAGGGCAATCAAAGTATCAATCGTTCTTCCATAATCCGAAATACTATACATTCCCGGTACCATTGCCGGCATTTGATATTGAACAACAGAATCAAATTCAAAATTACTGAAGCTTAGCTCTACAGGAACCTTGTCATTCTTATATTTAGAAAGATCAATACTGACATTATATTCCTGAGCAAATAATAAAAACGAAAAGGAAGTGAAAAGCGTTAAAAAAAATATTTTCATTTATAAACTTTTAATGAAGCTAAGTCTTGTTTTTAATTTTCTCACCTACTATTACATGAATGGTTTTAATAGATCGAAATCACAAACAAAATTCGCAAAATACATAAGCTATTTATACATTTAGGAAAAAAAATATGGACAGCATCTTAAGTACTTTAAAAGAAAACGAATACGCCCCTTATTATGCTAATTACTTAGCAAAAGTCGGTCAGTCTGATATCGTTAATACAATGATCAATGACCTGGAAGATCAAATAAAAATACTTGAGGCCATTCCGGAAGAAAAATTTTCATTTCGATATAAAGAAGGAAAATGGTCGATCGCTGAATTGCTTCAACACATTTGTGATAGTGAGACTGTTTTTGCTTACCGTGCATTATCTTTTTCAAGAAATGATAAAACAAACCTTCCCGGATTTGATGAGAATGATTGGGCGAAGAATGCTCCATCGGATCAATTATCAAAGAAAAATCTCATTGGACTTTTTAAAACGACAAGAAATCACACTATTGCACTTTTTAAAACCTTTACAAAAGACCAGCTCATGATAGTTGGAACAGCGAATAAGGTTAATATGTCGGTAAGAGCTAGCGGATATACGATAATTGGTCATAATCGGCACCATTTTGAAATTATAAATAATATTTATTTATAGCAAGTAGTAAACACTAAGGACATTGCTTACTTTTATACTTTAAACGCCAAAGGATTTTCTTTTAGAAGAATATCCTTCTTAATCTATCTATAATGAAAAAGGACATCATTAGTCAATTATCAGAGATCGCAAACAATGAAGATGTATTTCAAGCAAAACGTGAATTAAAACATCTTTTTGACGAGTTTGGAAAAGAAAAGGAAAAAGCGATCGAAGTGGAAAGAGCTGAGTTTGAAAAAACACTTTCAGCGCTTTCGGATGAAGAAAAGTCAGAAAAGCATTTCACTCCTACTGAAGATCCTTTAGATGAAGAATTCGAAACTGCTTACCGCGAAGTTAGAATTGCCTTAAGTGAAAAAGAAGAAGCGAAAAAAGAAGCTTTAAAATCAATCTATAAAAAGAAATCAGATATCATAGATCAGATCGAAAAACTGATTCATGAAGAAAACATAGCAAAAGCATTTAGTTCTTTTAATGAACTAAAAGACGAATGGAAAAACGCAGGTCATGCCTCAGGTGCACAAGAAAAAGAATTGCATGACAAACACAATTCCGTTGTAAAAGAGTTCTATTATAATATGAATATTTATAAGGAACTCAAGGCTTATGACTTTGAGAAAAATTTTAAAATAAGATTAAAACTTGTTGAAAATGCAAAAGCATTATTGGCTATAAAATCAATCAAAGAAAAGCAAGAAAAGTATCATAAAATTAGAGAAAAATGGTATGATGCTGGTCCTGTTTCCAGAGAACAATATCAAGATCTGCATGATTCATGGAAGGAGATCGATGATAAAATTCATGGTGAGTTAGATGAATATTATGAAAAGCTCCATGAAGAGCAAGAAGAAAATCTTAAAATAAAAAAGGATTTAGTAGAAAAAGCGAAGAATGTAAGTACAGAAGGTCTTAACACCCATGCAAAATGGCAAAAGAAAACGAAAGAAATCATTAACCTTCAGGAAGAATGGAAAAAGATCGGTTTTGCAAGAAGAAAAGAAAATGAAAGAGTTTGGAAAGAATTCAGAAGCGCATGCGATGAATTTTTTAGTGTAAAACAGGTTTTTTATAATGAATTGAAAGAGGATCAAAATAAAAATAAAGAAGCTAAATTAAAATTAATTGAGAACGCTTTAGTACTAAAAGAAAGTGAGAATTGGAATGATGCTACACAAGCATTAATTAAACTTCAGAAAGACTGGAAATCGATTCCTCCTGCACATCATAAAGATGAAAAAGTATTATGGAATAAGTTTAGAGAAGCCTGCAATCATTTCTTTGATAATAAAAAAGAACATTTTTCACATCTGGACAAAGGCTTCGAAGAAAATTTAAAATTAAAATTAGCCCTCATTGAAGAATTAGATAAAATTGAAATTCTTGGGGATAAGAAAAAAGACCTAAGCAATTTAAAATCGATCTCGGAACGTTGGAATGAAATTGGTCATGTTCCGTTTAAGGAAAAAGATAAGATCATAAAAAAATATCAAACCTCTCTTGATAAGCATTATAAAAAGATCAAATTGGATGAAGATGAAAAGATAGAGATTCTTTTCCAAAATAAAATTGATCAGTTTAGCGGATCGAATGACCCTGAAAATGCACTTTACAACGAAAAACTTTTCTTAAAAGATAAGTTGAACAAGTTAAATATGGACCTCATCCAATATCAAAATAATATGGGCTTTATCAACAGTGATAATGAAACTATATTAAGCGGACTCAGAAAAAATGTTGAGAAAGCACAAAGTGAAATTAATCAGTTGAGGAAAAAAATATCCATGATCACTAAAACAATGAAAGAAATAAGTAAATAAGGAATTAACCTGCATGTTTACTTTTACTAAAATATTAACCTAGCTTTTATCAATGCCTTCATTTTTTACAATTTCAAAAAAAATAAGCTTGACATTATCAGAATAAAAAAAGGACCTCAAGGGTCCTTTATAAATATTTTAAGATTTAAAAATTACCGATTTACTTCGGCATAGGTATTATCATAATTGATATAATATTTGCCTTTCTGAAGTCCTTCCATTTCCACTTTATTATTATATCCTCTCATAATGATCTGTCCGTATTGATCATAAACCTCAAAGCTAGTTTGTGAATTAAACACTACTTCCTTCATTTTTTTATCAAACTCATATGTTACCTGCGGAGCATCGGATTGTATGCTTACTTCCGGTGAAATTTTTATTCTCCCGTCGCCACTTTTTTGAATTACTCTATAGCGATTAGTTCCGGAAACTGGAATCGTTTGAAATGAATAAGTATGTTTACCCGGATTTCCAATCCCCTGAACTTCACCTACAGTAACCCATTTATTCCATTTAAACTGCTGCACTCTGAAAGGCAATACCCCAGTTTCATTGCTAGTGGACCAAGACAGCACATACTCATCATTAACTGTTATGTCCTCCGTTTTGAAAGTAGCCATAGGTTGCAATGCAAGCGGATTGATAATATCCGGTTTACATCCGTCTTTATGATGGATCTCAACTGTAACCGGGTCACCAATAGTTAAATTAAACAACGAAAGATCGATCTCAAAAGCATTTTGATTGATCTCATCCGTACTCACTTCGCCATTAACGAAGACATTAGTAACGCAAAAACCAACTCCATCTTTTCCTATAAAATTATTTACGAAAATGTTTCTAAGTTGGTAATTACCTTCGAGAATTATTACTTCTTCGGCCTGAATAAAAGTTGGCAGAAGGAATAAAATAGCTAATAACCCTTTTCTAAGGTTTAAATTCATAGTCTTTCAGATTAACCTATAACAAATATAATTTTTTTACCTCGTCAATACCAAACCTATTTTAACTAATAAATGGCTTAATATCAAAGCTCTTTTCAACAGCCTTAATTATTTCCGGGAAAAAGGAATTAAAATCTTCCTCCAATTCAAAATAATTCGATCGTAAAACGCTTTCGGCGATATGCCAATTATTTTCAAATCGAACTCTTTTTCCCATTCGTTCCAACACCTTAGCAGTACCCTCAATGGTAGTATAAGAATGTATCCACGACTCGCTTTCCATTTTCTCGATCATCATGGGATAAAAGCCCATCATTTCACTTTTTAAGGGTCTTAGTCGATCAAAAGTCATTTCAGCAAAATCATTTAGTCCTATACTGCTATATTTCAACCAATTAGTGCTTAAAAAATGATCGAAATAAACATCTAAAACAACCGCAGAGGTAATACCAAAATCATTTCTTATACGCTTACGAGATTTTTGTGCAAAAGGATGCTTATCTATAAAATCATCAATAAATCGATGTAATAAAATCCCTTTTTGGACATCTCCGATATAATCTTCCCATTTTCTTCCTTTGATTGCATCACCAATAAAATTACCAAGAAGTATTTTTTCATTGTTACCACTCAAATAAAAATGCGCTAAATAATTCATTCCGATAATCTATTAACTTTACCTTTCATGTAGTTTTACTCTTTTCCGGCTACTAATGCTCGTACATTTGGAATCTAAAAATACAAATTTGAAAAAACGCGAAGCAATTTACTGGAGTGCTCAAATTTTTGGTTGGAGCACTTATGTGTTATTAGCAGCAATTCGCGGGTATTTACTTGATGCGCTAAATTTAGGGCTTTTAAAATTCCTTATTACCACTTTTATATTAGGAATTCTATTATCACATATTTATCGCTCTTTTATCATTTGGCAAAAATGGGACGCAAAACCATTGCCCAGTTTAATTGTTGGCGTTCTATTTTCGAATATTATTATTGGTTTTGTTTTTACCCTGCTGCAAGCAGGGATCTCTGATATTTTCTTCCTTGAAAATAAAAAATTACTTGTTCCCCCTTATGAAGATGTATTTTTTCTTGCAATCAATTGGATCGTCATCTTTATTTTATGGTCAGCCGTTTATTTTGCTGTGAAATTTTTACGTAATTATCGATCTGAAGAAATAAAGAATTTGAAATATGAAGCACTAAAGCATGAAGTGGAACTCAATAATTTAAAATCACAATTAAATCCACATTTCATGTTTAACTCGATGAATAGTATCAGGGCCTTAATTGATGAAGAACCAAATAGTGCTAAAGATGCTGTTACACAGCTGAGTAATTTACTTCGATCCAGTTTGTTGACAGGAAAGAAAAAATTTATTCCACTTGCAGAAGAATTGAAATTGGTAAAAGATTATTTAGCACTGGAGAAAATTCGATATGAAGAAAGACTTCAAACACAAATAGAAATTAATCCGGAGCTATTGTTTTGTATGATCCCTCCACTTATGCTTCAAACTTTAGTTGAAAACAGCATAAAACACGGAATATCAACACTTCCAGAAGGAGGAAAACTTATCGTAGAAGGACAAAAAGAAGATGACTTCTACGAGCTTTCTGTAATAAATTCAGGGATCTATAACCCATTAGAAAATCATTCATCGACTAAAGTTGGACTGCAAAACACTAAAAAAAGATTGAAGCTACTTTATGGAAATCATAGTAAATTTAGCATTGAAAACATATTAATCGACAACAAACCCTTTGTACTGACCAAACTTAGATTACCACTGAATATTAAATCATATAAAGTTCAAAAATATGAAAGCATTAGTAATTGATGACGAACGCCTTGCCCGACAAGAATTAATTAAACTTTTAAAAAAGCATCAGGAAATAGAGATCATTGGAGAAGCTGCTAACACAGATGAAGGTGTTGCTATGATCAAGGAACTTAAACCTGATCTTATCTTTTTAGATATCCATATGCCGGGGAAAACGGGATTTGATCTACTTGCTGAACTTGATGATGTTCCTCGGGTCATTTTTGTAACTGCCTATGATGAATATGCTATCGAGGCCTTCAAAGTAAATGCCCTCGATTATTTACTCAAACCAGTTGAACCAAAATTACTTTCTGCTGCAATCGATCGCATTTTTCAAATGACACCGGAAGTTGAAGCACAAGATCACCCTGAGCAAAAACTAACGGAAGAAAGTCAGATCTTTTTGAAAGACGGTGATAAATGTTGGTTTGTTACTTTAAAAGATGTTCGAATGTTCGAGTCTGAAGGAAACTATGTCAGAGTCTTTTTCAACAATTATAAACCCCTCATTCTTAAATCACTTAATAATTTGGAAAAGAAGCTCGATGAAACGACTTTTTTTAGAGCAAATCGGAAATTCATTATTAATTTAAAATGGATCGAATCCATCGAAAATTGGTTCAGTGGAGGACTTTTAGTTAAACTCAAAGGAGGCGAAACGGTAGAAGTTAGTCGGAGACAAGCGGCTCGTTTTAAAGATATGATGAGTTTATAGACGCGGCCATTTAGCAGGTACTACAAGTTTCTTTGCTAACACTTTATTCCTTTTTTCATCGATCATAACGAGCATTATTCCTTTCTTAATATGAGCTATTTGATCGCTTACTTTCAGTATTATTTCCTGCTTTGTAGCGTTTTTGGTAGCTGGATCCAAATAAAAACTCAGCCACAAATGCTTAGGAAAAATACAATATCTCCCTTTTTCATCGAGTGCTGATTCCATTTCTTTTTCATACATCCACTCTCCATAATCTGAACTGTCAATATGAAAATGAGGCCAGACTGTGGCCCTCCAGTGAATGAAAAAGAATCCCTTTAAAAGGGCAATTCTTCGATCTATCTTAAAGTCGATATTCTTTTCTTCACTAATAGATAGCGCCAATTGCTTAGCGAATTTGTTTAACTTTTTCTCTAAAGTATCCAGTCCATTAGGTCCGATCCACATCGAATGTTTTGGGGAACTTTTATAACCCATATAATATTTAACAGCCACTTCCAGATGCAGAACTTCATTTTTTGTTTTATCTCTAATTACAAAGTCCAATTCGCCTAATGTTGTTTTTCTATCAAAAAGCTGCATTCCGGCGATCAAAAGTTCATAGTTAGGATAATTCTCAAAAAAGAATTGGACTAAACGTTCAAAATATTTACCTAAGATCAATTGTTCTTCAGAATTAAAGTAGCGCTCTAATAAAAAAGGATCTTCACAAAGAGCTTGGAACCAATTAGAAAAAGCTTTTTTCTTTTGATTATCAATAAGATCGAAACCAATTTCTTCTTTAAATTCAGGCAAATCCGGACTTAAAAGATTGAGTGAAGTAACAACCCAAAACAGATCATTTAATAATTGAAGCGAATTGAGCGACTTATATCTGAATACATCTTGATGCAATGATTATTTTTTCGGTTATTTGCGAACTCATTTTGAGTTATAAATCTATTAAAAAGAAGCTATATGTTAAGTAAAATATCTCTTGTATTAAATGCCGTCCTTCTGATCTTAATTATCAATCTTTATGTAAGAGATTGTAATGAATCAGAAGAGGCTGAAGGATTGGAGCAAGTCGTTGAAGGTGATAATACAGACACATCGCTTCGAATCGCATACATAAACACCGATACACTCGATGCTAAATATCTCTATTCTTTAGAAATTGTTGAGACTTTGAAAGATGAAATGGACAAAAAACAACGCCGATTAGAGAGAAAAGCGACTAAATCACAACAAGAATTTGATATGCTTCAACAACAAGCACGCACAATGACTCCATCTCAGTTGCAACAAGCGCAACAAAGAGCGATGCAGCTGGAACAAGAGATTCAGGTCTTACAGCAAGAAATGGCTACAGAATTTGCTGAACAACAAAATGATCTCCAGATAAAGTTGATCAATAAACTTGATGTATTTCTAACAAAATATAATGAAAATGCAGGCTATGATTTCATAATGAAAAAACATAGTGGAAGTGAATTATTGATTGCAAATAAAAATAATGACGTCACTAACGAAGTACTTGAGTTATTGAATAATGAGTACCTTGGTAAAGACAATAAAAAAGATACTATCAAATAATACTTGAATGCGGATCGCTCTAGATAAAAAAGAAAATAATATCGCCGAATATTTGCTCTACATGTGGCAATTGGAAGATTTATTTAGAGCTCATCAATTAAAAAAAGATCCTTTAAAGCAACTCTTAGTCGACTCTTTGGATCTTACTGATTCAGAAAAAACGATTATTTGGAATTGGTATGAAGTCATTATTGATGAAATGCAGCAGCAGGATTTACAAAAATCGGGACATCGTATTGAGCTAGTTGAAATTTTAAATGAATTAAGCTACCTTCATCAAACCCTGATCAACGTATCGAGAGATCCTAAATACTTAGAGCTATATGCCATTGCAAAATCGCATCTCGATCTATTTAAGAGTAAATCTGCAAATGAAAAATTAGGAGATGTTGAATTAGCATTAAATGGGCTTTATGGACTTTTAATTCTTCGTTTGAAGAAAAGTAATATTAGTGAAGAAACTCAAACAGCAATGAGTACTTTCAGTAAAATGATCGCTTATCTTGTTGCGACGTATCATAAAGTAAAAAATGCGGGTATTGTTTTACCGGGCGAATCTTAATCTTCTTCCGGGCTTGAGAAATCTTCGTAGGATAGCTCATAGACTCTAAACTCCACCCTTCTGTTCTTTTGTCTTCCTGTTGATGTGCTATTAGAGGAAACAGGTTCTCCTTCTCCTTTCCATCGAATACTTAAACGGCTTCTGTCAATACCACGAG
>JAHECK010000173.1 GCA_024641785.1 Flavobacteriales bacterium
CTTCCAATTCATTGGCAATTAAAATCAAACGATCATCTAAAAATTCAGTGGTCGCCCTTGCTAATTCATCTTTATCATTAATACCGTCTAGATTATATTGATCAATAAGATTATTCAAAATAGCTACTCCTTTTGAAACAACTGCCTCTTCCAAGGAAAATTTCAAAACTTTAGAATACCTTTCGTTCACCGGCTCTATACTAAGCCTTGAATTTATATCATCCGCTGTAGCTGTAACGGAACTAATTTTTATAATTACAGTTTGACCGACCAGATCCTCAGGGAAATTTTCATTTTTTAATATCTTTATAGTCCTAAAATTGGACCCTTCTTCATTGCCCAGATTGGCATTAAATTTTTGATCAAAATTCATTACCCCGGATGACATCCCATCATAGTCAAAAAACTCAAATTTGTCCTCAGGAAGGACAGTTATTATAACTTCAGTTTCAATTTCTGAATTAGAGTCATAATCCTCACTAAAAACAAGGACTAAAGGATAATTCGGATAAATTTCCTTATTGACAGGAGAATCTTCAACAAAATAAGTGACATTCAAATTCAACTCTTTGACAACTTCTACCATTAGCCTCCTTGACCTGAGAAATTCCATTTCATTTTCTAAGGTATTCTCTCCATTATCAAATAATCCCAAATCTTCAAAACCTGAAAGATTGGATATGGAACCACCTTTGTCTAACTCCTTAATCAATATAGAAGCATTGACCCCGTATTTAGGAGTCTCATACCTTATTTTGAAAAATGCCACAATCAAAAAGAAAATAATGCTTATAACAAACCATTTAATGTAGGAAGCATAATTTTCTACAAGATTGCTAAGATGAATAGATTCAGAAGATTTAAGATCATTGAATTTTTTTACTGGTTCAAAATTCATAAACGCCGATGTAATAGGTTAATATTGATCATTAAAACAAATCTTGTGCAAATATAGAAAAATTGGGAAGAATTAAAACAATTCAATTAAGCGCTTCTTTTTCTTTTAACGATAATATTATACAACGCTTTAAAAAAGTATTTAGTGTCCGTAGTATAAGGGTTTCTGATTTTTTCCTCTAGATATTCCCTTTCAGCCTGCAATACACTCATAACATTTCCTTCTCTGTTTAACGAAACGTATGGAGGTATACAACCAGGTTTTTGAGTCAATCGAAGTTTTTGCATTTCTTTCGGTATATCTTGAAAATATCTTTCAGAAACAGGCCTGATACCAACCAGTTTTAAGTCACCTTTTAAAAAATTATACAATTGAGGAAGCTCATCAAGCCATATTCTCCTCATGAACTTTCCCCATGCCGGAATTCTAAAATCACCTTCAGGTTTACCGCTCTTACCATACCCATTAGCTTTTACAATATAATCCTGCAAATATTCACTGTAAGGATGCATGGTTCTCAATTTATATACCCCAATGATCTTGCCATTTTTTCCTAATCTTGGCATTTTATAAAGTGGTCCATAGCTTGGACTAGAGTCATAATAAGGTTCTCGGATTTTTTTTACAACAAAATATAAGATGCCATCTATAGTCTTATAATCCATGATGTTAAACCCACAACTTACCAACCTGCCTAATCCTTCTGCTTTGGATAGCAATCGATCATTTCCTTTTGTGATGTCAAAATAATATTTTTTAGTAAAAGAAACTTTCGGTAATACTCTTTTTACTAAAAATTCAAATACAAAATAGATATTACTCAAAATAGCTAGTTTAGCTATTTTCATTCTATCCTTTCGCGCTGCAAAAGTTTCCAGGCAACCGATAAAAACACCTTCATTCTGAAGTTTTGAATTTACCTTCTCCAAATATTTATTGATATATCTTATATCATTCAGTTTTTGAAGGCTAATGATATTGCCAGCATTTTTCGCATTGTCTAATTTAAGGCTATCACTGTTTGAGACAATTAAAGATCTAATAGAACTAATATCAACATAATTTTCAAAGTATTTAACAACCTCTAAACTTGATTTACTAGTTATTAATTCAAAATTTTCCTTATATAAGGGGCTATTTAACTTATATAATATGGAACTTTTGTTTCTAACAAACAAAAACTCTTCACACCATTTCAAAAATATATCATGGGAAATACCTTCCCTTCGGCAAATTTCAGCAATACTTGTTTGCCCCGATTTTCCTTCAATTACAATTCTGAATTTATCCTCATCTTTTCTAACTTCAACTCCGGCTGCTTGAGTTCCATCCTGAACAAATTCACTTAAATATTGATTTGTCCATTGATAAAAAGTTTCAATAGAAATACCTTCGTGAGCACAGATTTCTTCGAGCGGGGCCAGATTGCTCTGACCATCAATTACGATCCGAATTTTATCTTCCTCACTGAATTGCTTATTAGCATGTTTTTTTTCTACGGTATTACCAAGCGGGTTCATGTAGCTTCGGTAATACCCTCCACTCAGAATTTCATCAAAAAAATTAAAGTTTTGTAATTTTGTTATCATAGCAATATTTTTAGGGGATTCATAGCATATAAATCACAGTTAATTCTGTCATTAATCAACTTAATACCCCTCAAAAAAATTACGATGTAAAATACTGTAACGAAGTAACCTAATTTCATCATGAGGGGTTGATAAAATTGATTTAACCAATTTATTCTTTTTCTTACGCGGTAAATATACGATATTTCTTCAAATTATAAAAATCTGTTTATAATTTTCTTTTAGTTTAAAAAATACTGAAAGAAAAAAAAATTGTTGACTTGTCTAATTTTTAGAGACAAAAAAATATCTTTTAATTAAATTTTTTAAATTTTGAACTATCAATTCAACTGCCCAACTAAATCTGTTACTATGCCATCTCTGAGGATGAAAATTAAACATGATCTGCTTAGGTAATTCGTTTTTTTTCAAAGTGTCAATAATATCATCCGTTGAATGAAAAACAATGTTGAAATTTGTTTCGACTTTGTCTCTAACGCTTACTTTATGCCCATCCCATCTTCTGCCTGTATCAGTAAGGTAGAACACTTTATTAAAGTCCAAATCAAAATATGGCTCCCCAATGAGCCCTAACTTTTTATAGTCATTACCCTTCCAGATATCCTTATTATCATATGGAGATCTTGGGCTACCGTGCATGCAAATTGTATTTACATCTACAAGCTTTCTCATCTCCTCCAAATTCGATTTAAATTCGTCATAAGCTGCTTCGGTCAAATCATTGTAGCTAAACTTTTGTTTATCTTTTTTCAACTTAGAAAAGGAAGTGTCCATGGTCTCATAATGATATCCAAGTTCATGTCCTAAAGACGCAATTCTAGTGATAATTTCCTCGTTCCAGCTTTCAGGTACCATTCTAAAATAATAGGTCCCCTTTATACCCAATTCATGTTGTATTTCAGCAAATCTTAAAGAATTTTCAGGCAATAAATCTACGTCGTGCCGTAACAAAATAACTTTACTCTTCGGTTCTTTCAAAAACTGGTGAAATGTTTGAAACTCGTATCCTGCATCCTTTAATCTGAGCAATAATTCTCTATATTTTTTAATAGTGAAGTCCATAAATTATTCTACAGCATTTATTATTTGATGAATTTTATTATAAAATATATTATTTATGTCGTGTATTTTGGATTTAGTGAATTCTTTTATTTTTAATGACCTAATCCTATCTATTATCGCGGCAAAATTATCAGGCTCAGTATAGAAAATACCACCAAAGTCATCGTCAAAATAATGCCTTACACTTCCGTAATCTGTTGTAAGGACTGGAATTCCACATGCCCTTGCTTCCAAAATTGACAATGGCATGCCAATGGAACTATTTTCATTTAACACTGGAAAAATATACAAATCTGAAAGCTGGTATATTTCCTCTATATGCTCCAATGTCCTATCGATAATTATTATTCCGGCATCAATTAGTTCTCTTCTTAAAACATTAGTGCCTATGGCATCCGATGGAGTCGAGCTGCTCGAAACCAGAACGATCTGACAATTATTATTAGCCTTTAAACCTATAAGCGACCTTAAATTCCTGCCCTCATTCAGGTGCCCCATATGCGATACAATAAAGGCATCAAGTGGCAATTCATATTTTTCTCTCAAAATGGATTTAATTTTCTCTTCCTTTTGAATAGAAAACTTCTCTAAATCAGTGTTCAAGGGTATTAAATAATTGTGCATTCCGATACTATTCCATTGAGCACTTAGTGTTTGAGATGGTGTTAATGCAATTCCTTGAAAAAGAACGGACGCCAAATAATTTTGCCATTTTTTGATGACCTTTGGCTGTAGTGCTATAAATATGCTTATAGCTGAAATACTAAAGGAACGCAAAATGTATTGCCTTAAATAACTGGCAAATGTGCTGGATTGAAAAGGAAAATAAATAGTAACATCCGGTTTGAAATGATTGATTTTATGATACAAGCGCCTTGACAAAAATAAAGGGTTCGTATCTATCACCTCAATGTTTTCTCCTGGGTTACCGAAACGGCAAATAACAAGTACTTCATAGGTTCTTTCTAATTCTTTGAAAAGACCGAAAACAGTTTTTTTTATCCCTTCATCGTAAGGCGCGTTAAGAAATTCTGTTACCAATAATACTTTTCTTTTCATAAATTGTTCAATGTTTTCGCTTGCATAATGGTAATGCTGTTTGCGTAATACTTTTTTACCAAATCCGAAGGATCTGCCAATCGGATTGGGTTTTCATATTCTCCCGTTTTTTGTTTGCAATCAAAAGCGGAATCGCTCACGATGAAATCCAACGGAATACCATTGAAGTCGGCCCGCTTCTTTTCATAAATTGAACTTAAAATAGATCTGGCAGCATTAATGAAACCAGGTTTTCGC
>JAHECK010000174.1 GCA_024641785.1 Flavobacteriales bacterium
TTTCTTTTACCATTTTCTTTTTAGTTGCTGCCATCTTTGGAAGATGAACTTTTAGAATACCATTTGTGTATTCGGCTTTAATATTATCTTCTTTTACATTTTCAGGCAGATCAAAAGCTCTGTAGAAAGCGGTATAATCATACTCTTTACGAGTAAATTCGATTCCTTTTTCTTCTTTTTCTTTTTCCTTTTCTACTTTGATCTCCAACATTTTATTATCGATATCTATATGGAAATCTTTTTTGTGCATTCCTGGAGCAGCTATTTCTACCAGAAATTCTTTTTCAGTTTCTCTGATATTTGCAGCGGGAACTTTGTTAAATCGTCGGCCATTCCAAAATGGTGTTTCGAAGAAAGGTTCATCTAAGAAACGATCCATATCAAATAACTCATTTAAATTGCTTCGTAGTGAAGGGATTAGACCTCCATTACCTTTTTTTTTGATTAGTGTCATGGTTTTTAATTTTGGTTAAACATCTATTATGCAAAAGCTGCTACGGCATTATGGTTAATTTCACTCTCTGCTAATATTGATAATTCCTTATCAAGTGCTTTTTCTTCTAGTAAGGCTTGATAAAGTGAGTCTGCAAATGTTTCTTTTCCTATTTCTTTAGCATAAGAAGCCATCGATCCAAAACCGGTGATCTTATTATGGTTTAATCGTTGGATCGAATTGATGATCACAGCATCACGTACCTTTGGATCTGGACTTCGTTTGATCATCTTTTTACTGTGATTCAGTACCGCTTCACAACATTCGCTTTTTTCTCCCAAGGGATCTTCATGCATATTTTTAAACACCGATTTTATGCGATCAGTTTCACGCTTGGCCGTTATTAATTCCCGATCGATCACATTTCTTAATTTAGGACTACTCGCTGCCTTTCTTATTAAGGGAAGCTCCTTTTGTGAAAGCATGGCAGCATTATATAATTCTCTACCTTGTTCAAGAAATAGATCTTTTAAATTTTCAATTTTCCCATTCATGTCCGGTTATTTTTAATTATACAATTAGCCAAAGTTAAACCAGCAAAAAGGCATAATCAATAACCTATGTTTCTCCTCCAAAGGATTTAAATTATTCTCTCATTCAATTGTAAAAAAAACGACTAATTTGATTTTGCCAAGGCAATCTTGCTAAGTGCTCTTATCGTCAGAAGGGCAAGTAGGATTTCCATATATAAGATCAATTTTGTTGGTTCAGGTCGTTCGGGAACTCTGGGTGGATTCACTTCAGGATCTTCTGAAGGTGAGGTAAATGGAGGTTCATCAGGAATAATGTAAGGTTTTTCGGGATTAGGATCGAAAGGAGGATCTTTTGGCGGATAGGTTGGCTCTTCCGAAGATTGACTTTCTATCCTTTGATAAGAAGACGATGTATTTCCGAGCATAAACCGTGTATTAATTCTCAAACCATCACCTATCGGAATAGTGAAGTCAGGAAAAGTAAAAATCAAGCTATCAAACCAGCTTTCGAGTGGATAGGGAAAGTCGATATTGGATGACCATGACACCACATGTGGATTATTATGATTCTCCGGATTAAAGGCGATTTTAAATTCGATTTTTTTCATGACAGGACTTTATTTTTTTTACATAAAGAGTTGCCTCTTAATTTTACGCTGATAAGTAGCAATTAATCCCCCCGCAGCAAGAATATGTTCGGCCATTGCCTGTTCGACCTCTTTTTTCTTCGAATAAGGGCGTAATCCCAGTTCTTTATCAAGTGCATAGACTTTAAAAAAATAGCGATGCGTTCCGGATGGGGGGCATGGACCTTTATAATGATGATTCTGAAATGAATTGATCCCTTCAGTTCCAGGAACACTATTTTCTTTTATTTCTTTTTTAGGTTTAATATCCCATACAACCCAATGATCCCAAGCGCCCACAGGTGCATCCGGATCGTCTAAGATAAGAACCATACTTTTGGTTTCTTTGGGTATGTTCTTAATTGATAATGGAGGATTAATATTTTCGCCGTCACAAGTGTATTTAGACGGGATCTTCTTTAGGTGTTTAAATGCCGGACTACTGATATCCAACGTTTTGATCATTACTAGACTCATTGTATTTATTATTTAGTTGCGCTGATCACTACAAATGATCCTTCTCCATATCCTTCTTTTGCTATTTCAATTTCTTTAATTCTATCTATGTCTTTAAAAAGGGTTTGAATAAATTCAGGATTTTTAAAACCAAATTTTATTACTAATTCTTCTACTTTCTTTACACTGTAAAACTGAGCATGTTTGTAAAATTCACTTCTGTGTTGGATGTATTTTTTTGCAAGCTGACTATCCTTATCAATAAAAGCGATAATAATGCTGGCATCTGGTTTTAATACACGATAGGCTTCAGAAATGGCTAGTTTTAAATTGTCAAGATGTTCAATGGTTACAAACAATACAAAATCGAAGGATTGGTCTCTGTAAGGAAGATGTTCAGCGTGAGCATCAATTACATCCAGTCCCCTGTCATAAGCTATTTCGCGAAGATATTTAGCTGGTTCAATTCCTTCTTTTATCCCTAATTCCAATGCATATCTTCCACTTCCCATCCCTATTTCAATTCCATGAAGATCTTCAGGGAGTTTTTCAAATTGCCTTTTGATCGCACTGATCTCACTTAAGAATACATCGTTATACTTTTCGAACCATGCTTCATATTTGTCGATATATTTATTGAAAGGAGCAGTTTGTAACATGATCTATATTTTTAAAGGAGTCATGGTTGGATGTCCAAAATTTACCTCCTTGTATTTTTTAAGCTTTCGGTTTAAAGCATATAGCGCTTTTTTAAGTGCCAGATCAAATCCTTCTTCCTGGGCCTTTACAAAAATATCCGGACCGGGAAGGGCGACTCTGATTTCAACTAATTTATTACGGTCATTTTCATCTTTCACCAATCTTAAGATCACATCTGCGTCTTCTTTCAAATTATATTTTAAACCTATTTTATATAATTTATCGGATAAATACTTCTGAAAAGCATCTCCAACATCAACATCGATACATTTTACCCTGACTCTCATAACACTTCATTTTATCTATTAACAAAGTAATTTAAGATTCATCATCCTTTCGATGACTTTCGTTCCTTATCCCGGTGATTATTATTTCTCCTTTATTAGCTATCAGGATATTCCATTGATAAAATGGGTATAAAAAAAAGGCAGCTCAATATTGATTGAGCTACCCTACTTGATAAAAACAGATTGCAAATGCTTAAACTAAAAACACTCATGATGTTTAATTGCTATTGTTTAATAGGCAATTTCATTCCTAAGTAATTTTTTCAGATCCATTGGCAGAACAGCTTTAATATGTTCCATCTCCCCTTCAGAAATATATCTCTGTAAAACAAAGAAAATAACTTCTGTAGCGATGAGGATCTCATCGTCGTTTATGAAATCATGATCGGCTGTATTCACATCGTATTTTTTGACCACTTTAATAAATTCATTTAAATGGTTTATTTTATTTTTCTTGTTTAATCCCCAATTATCCACATAGATGGCTTTCAAAAACATTGGTAGCTGGGCAATTAATTGAATAGATTCTTCTATGGTGATTTGATCTCGCATGCCATGTAGAATAGCACGTAATTTTCTTCCGGCTTTATCCCTATCATGAGCATGCCCTAATTCCCTGGCGATCTCATTTAGGAATTCATTTCCTTTTTGCGCGAACTTTTCAAAATCTAAAGACATATCGTTTTTATTTAGTTTTACAAAGAAGGAGACAGAACCTAATTCTGCCTCCTTTCAAAAATGGCCATTAAAGGCATTTCTATCTTTTAGAAAGCAGTTTCTCTAACCTGTATTTCGAGATTATCAACTACTTCTGTTACACCTGGTGCAGCCCAAGCTGCTTCTTCAGCTTGTTTTTTCTCAGCCATTGACTGAATAGAACCACTTAAAATCACCTTGTGTCCATCTACTCTAACATTCACATGATCTGCATCTAATGTTGCATTTCGTTCGAAGGCTTTTTTGATTTTGTCTTTAATATTTGATGGTTCAATAGACGTTTTAACTCTGATAATATTGGTTACACCCCTAACACCGGCTAGGTCTTTAACGGCATTTTTAGCAGCATCTTTTTGGAAGTTCCATTCAACGGCTCCTTCCAATGTTATCCAGGCATTTTCTACTTTAAGGCTAATGTCTTTGTCAGGTACATTGGTTCTCCAGCGCAAATTGTTTAATGCTGCTTGGGCAATATCCTGATCAGTTCGTTTATACACGCCGCCTATTTTCACTTCGATTTCCTCAACAACGGCTCTTACTCCAAATACTCTTTTGGCAGCGCGTTCAGCAGCCAGCTTTTCTGTAAAAGTATTCACATAACCTGATAATGTAACTACTCCATTTACACAGGTTACACCCACTTTAGTAGCATCAATACTGGGTTCCCAGTCTAGTTCGTTTAGAACATCTTCTTTAATAATTGCATCCGTTCTCATATCTAAATATATTATGGATTAGTCTAACAAAATTGCCTAATCTTTTAAAAAATTGAAATGATGAAGGTTGTCGGAAGGAGTAATTTTAGTTGTTAAGATCGTCTTATTTTGAATTTAAAGTGGAAGTTCATTGGGATTCATTGGACTTTTTTTTGTTAAAGATGTAAATGTGAAAACTTGATCAGAAAATTAACTTTAAAGCGATTACTTTTAGTTTAACATGTGTATTTTTACTTACAGATATCCAAACTTCAATCATAAT
This sequence comes from Flavobacteriales bacterium, assembly GCA_024641785.1. GTDB lineage: Bacteria > Bacteroidota > Bacteroidia > Flavobacteriales_D > JAHECK01 > JAHECK01. The sequence goes on from JAHECK010000174.1 coordinate 4,730, forward strand.
TAAATTTCAATTCGCATGAAGGTCTTAAGTTCAGAACAAATAAGAGCGGTCGATAAGTATACGATAAAAAACCAACCCATTACTTCATTGGATCTGATGGAGCAGGCTTCTAAAGC
>JAHECK010000175.1:0-482 GCA_024641785.1 Flavobacteriales bacterium
GTTGCTAATCAATGAGTCAGTTGAACTTGCAGGATCATCCCATAAATAAGAATAACTATTAAAACCTGAATTTACAAGAACTGAAGCTCCTCCATCACTCCCTTGAAAACAGGATACTGAATCACTAAAGGTTTCAGGAATACCAATAAAACCGGTAAACGTAAATGTAACGATATCACTGTCGGGCGGACAAGTAGAATTATTTGTGGTTAATAGAGTTAATGTAAGATTTCCACTTATGATCTCGGGAAAAGTGGGCGTATAAACAGCATTTAGAGCGCTATCATTAGGACTAAATACACCATTCCCTCCTTTCCAAATTCCGGTAGATACCCCTTGAACACTACCATTTAATTGAATTTGTGGGTTTTGATTACATACGAGTCGATCGAGGCCTGCATCGGCAGTAATATCCATTGTAAATTCTCCAACCGTAATTGAATTCGTTGCACTATAACATCCTCCGGCATCATCTATTACTA
>JAHECK010000175.1:492-4828 GCA_024641785.1 Flavobacteriales bacterium
GATTTATGGGAGAGATCGCTACATCAAGCGAGTCATTAAAATACACCCTAACAGTATCACAGACTCCAGAAATATCACATAATCCTAATGCAAAACCACAAATTTGAAAATCGACATATGCAGGCGGGTTAGCTGATGGAGTAACTATTACATTCTCACAACCTAAGTTACAATCCAAATAGGAATCATAGCTTCCGACAGCACCGGGATAAACACTTCTCCATAAAATAGTTCCTGGCTCGAAACCAATAGAACTGATAGAATCATAACATCCCTCTGCTATTGTAATATCATCACCAGCGCCAGGTTCAGCTACTGAAGTTAAACAATAACGATTTGCATTTCCTCCGGGTTTACAAAAAGTGATCGAATGAGGTCCAACCCCATATAAGCAAATCGCATTTCCAATATCAGTTGGACCACCACAATCCACCTGATAAAATAAAGCACCACCAGGTAAAGCACCTTCACAAATATCAAGTAAAATTCCTTCAGCTAAAGGATTAAGTGTTACAATGAATTGTACGCAATTATCAATATTCCCACAACATGTATCGTTTCTTATAATAAGATCACTAGTCCAGGAAGCATTTGGGTCAGCACTTAGATCTACAATATATAAAGGTGTTCCGGCTCCACATTGACCAAAAGATTTGGTCAGGGAAAAAAAGATCAAGAGGAGCGATATTAAATATCTTTTCAAATTAGTCAATTAGCTGAAACTCCTTATTTTAAACGGATGTACATCATATTAGTTACAATTAACCATCTTTTAAATAGTAGTAGAAAATAATTGAATTTTAGAGTCTAAGTGGCTAATAAATAAATATTTATCAACACTTGCTATTGTATATCGCTGATATTAGGGAATATGAAAGCAAGCAATTTTGTTGGATGAAAAATTAAACAGACCTTCACCGAAATTTAAATTATACAAAGAAATTAATGACTTTTAAAGAATTAGGCTTAGATGAAGCGGTTATAGAAGCGATTTCATATATGGGTTTTGAGAAGGCCACTCCTATTCAGGAGCAAGCCATTCCTGAAATAATGAAAGGAAGGGATATTTTAGCTTGTGCTCAGACAGGAACCGGAAAAACAGCCGCTTTCATATTACCAATCATACATCATTTAACGGTCAATAACGCTACCGAAACAACAACTACTTTAGTCATTGTTCCTACAAGAGAACTAGCGGTACAGATAGATCAACAGATTCAGGGATTTAGTTATTTCGTTCCGGTAAGTTCTATTGCTATTTATGGAGGAGGCGATGGCGACAATTGGGATGTACAGAAAAAAGCATTGTCTACCGGAACAAACATCATTGTAGCCACTCCTGGTAAATTACTATCCCATTTACAAATGGGTTATGTTAAGTTCGATCATATTGAATATCTTATTCTTGATGAGGCAGATCGGATGCTCGATATGGGCTTTATTGAAGATATTCAAAAAATCATATCCTACTTACCCAAGAAAAGACAAAACTTATTATTCAGCGCTACCATGGCGAATAAAATAAAAACCTTCGCCCATCAATTACTTCATGACCACTTTGAAATTAGTATTTCAATTTCTAAACCGGCTGAAGGCGTTTTACAAGCTGCTTACCTTACTTTTAACGAACAAAAAGTTCCCCTATTAAAAACCTTGATCGATAAAAATACAGAATACGACAGCATACTCATTTTCAGTTCTACGAAAAGAAAAGTATTTGATATCGTAAGAGCTTTAGGAGGAGAAAAAAAGAGTGTCCATGGAATTAGTTCTGATCTGGAACAATCTGAACGAGAAGCAGTATTGGCCAATTTTAAGGCAAAACGAACACGCGTTCTAGTTGCAACCGATGTACTAAGTAGAGGAATTGATATTAAAGATATCAACCTTGTGGTTAATTTTGATGTTCCAAAACAAGCTGAGGATTATGTACATCGGGTGGGAAGAACTGCAAGAGCAGAAACAACCGGAGTAGCATTAAGCCTGATCAATCCGGATGATATGCAGAAATTTCATCACATCGAAAAACTGATCGAACGAGAAGTACCTAAATTAGCCCTCCCTCCTGAATTAGGAGACGGACCGGTGTGGAAAGTACATTCTACCGATCGCAAAAAAAGGAATAATTTCAAAAAGGGAGTTTCAAGGCATAAACCCCGAAGTAAAGGATAAGGAAAGCAAAAAACTCAAAATTGAAAATAAAAAGCCGGGGATTTCTTCCCGGCTCAATATTTATCAGATCTCTTTGTCTTTCGAAATTTTACGATGTTCCTTTAGTGCTTTATTAATCACCCACTCTATTTGCCCATTCATACTTCTGAACTCATCAGCAGCCCATTTCTCGATCACTTTTAAAGTTTCGGGATCCAAACGAAGCACAAAAGACTTTTTCTTACTCATTTTTACTGGGCTAAAGTTCCTGTATTTATAACCGGACTCGCATCCCGATCACCACATAGAACAACCATTAAATTCGATACCATCGATGCTTTTTTATCATCATCAAGTTCTATGATCTTTTTACTGGATAATTCTTTTAAAGCCGTTTCGACCATTCCTACTGCACCTTCAACAATTTTAAATCGGGCAGCCACTATAGCAGTTGCTTGTTGTCTTTTTAACATGGCTCCGGCAATTTCAGGGGCATAAGCTAAATAACCTATTCTGGCTTCATGGACTTCTATTCCGGCAATTTCCAATCGCTCTTTAAGTTCTTCCTCTAAGGCATCATTTACCGTATCTAAACCTGATCTTAAGGTTAATTCAGATAAATCATCATCGAAATTATCGTAAGGATAACGACCTGCAAGTTTACGCACTGCAGCATCGGTTTGAATTCGAACAAAATATTCATAATCATCTACATCAAAAGCAGCTTTGTAGGTATTCTCAACTTTCCAAACCAGAATAACAGAGATCATAATTGGGTTTCCTACTTTGTCATTCACTTTTAAACGTTCACTATCAAAATTTCGCGCTCGAAGTGAAATTGAAATCCTTCGGTAAAAGGGATTCGTCCAGAGAAAGCCATTTTCTTTAACCGTTCCCATATATTTTCCAAAAAGGACCATGGCCAATGACTTATTCGGATTGATGATATAAAAGCCTTTCATTATAAAAATTGCAAGTATTGCACTTGGAAAGCCAATGAAAATTCGCTCGTTTGCAAAACTAAATATCGCTAAGAAAAAGAGAGCGAGAAAAATTATAAAGAACAGATAGCCGTTCAAAGGTTTAATGATGGATTCGTTTTTCATTTTGATAGTTTTATGATATTAATATGATATCAAATATAGAAATTTTTATCAATATTTAAAACTGATATTATTTTTATTTTAGTAGTAAAGGGAAACATTAGCTATTCTTGCGTAAATAAATGATAATGATTGAACATAGCACATCCAATTCCTCCGTCAAAATTGGAGAAAAAGTGGAAGACTTCACCCTTTTAGATGATGAAGGAAAAGCTTTTCACCTATATAAACATCTAGGAACAAAGAATCTTGTATTGTTCTTTTACCCTAAAGACGACACTCCCGGTTGCATAAAAGAAGTTTGTTTCTTCAGAGATGAGTATGAAGTCTTTAATGACCTTAATGCGCAGATTGTGGGCGTAAGCAATGACGATAAAGAATCGCACACTAAATTCAAAACAAAGTATGCTTTGCCCTTTAAATTATTAAGTGATGAGAAAAACAGAGTTCGCCAATTATTTAAAGTAAAATCGAATTTGTTTGGATTATTACCGGGACGAGTTACTTTTATTATTGATAAAACGGGTATTTTACAATATGTATTCGATTCTCATCTTAATATTAAAAAACACGTGGATGAATCCATACGAATTCTTAAAGAACTAAATTAATTAAACATGAAACATGTTCTTCTCAAAAGTCTCATCCTGTTCGCAGCTATGTTTTTATTTTGTAATTGTTCGAGCAATAAAAAAACAGTCATGTTAGACAGTCCTTACTATATTATCGTGGGAGAAGGTGGAGGATTTACCGGAGCTTATACGCAATATAAGATCCATGAAGATGGAATTATTGACTTATTTGATTTTAAAACAAAAACCTATAATAAGATATCTAAGGTGGATAATAGTGTGGTTGCTCCCTTTTTTACAAAGATCGAAGAATTGGAGTTAGGAGAAATAGAGCTTTCCTCTCCCGGTAATATGTCACAATATATCGAGATTAATTATAAAGAAATAAAAGACCATCGATTAACGTGGGCGATGCAGGCGAATGCGGTGAAACCAGCTATCCAATCCCTTTTTGATGATTGCTATAAATTATGCAGAGATCGATCTACTGAATAAGTAGTCGTTGAACGC
>JAHECK010000176.1 GCA_024641785.1 Flavobacteriales bacterium
ACTTATTTGAACGTCAATGGAATTCCATTCAAGGTGGTAGGTATTTTCAGAGATGAGGGAAGTGAACGTGAAGAACAATACATCTATATACCTATTACTACAGGTCAAAGGGTGTTTGCAGGACAGGATTATATAAATAATTTGATGGTAACAACGGGTGATCTTAATCTTGATCAGAGTAACGTTCTCACTGAGGATATTAAATTATCACTGGCAAAGGCACATCATTTTGATCCTGCTGACCAAAGGGCTGTTTATATCAGAAATAATAATGAAGAGTTCCAAGAAATAATGAACATTATTAGAGGAATCAAGGCTTTTATCCTTGTTATCGCTTCGGGAACCATTGTAGCCGGGGTAGTCGGCGTAGGTAATATTATGACCATTGTAATAAAAGAGCGAACAAAAGAGATCGGAGTTCGAAAAGCACTCGGTGCGACCCCCGGTTCAATTATCGCTATGGTATTACAAGAATCCATATTTGTGACATCATTTGCAGGTTATTTTGGCTTAATCACCGGGATAGCATTGCTTGAATTACTAGGTCCAAATATCGATTCCGACTTTTTTGTTAATCCTGAAGTGGATGTGAATATCGCTTTAGGAACTACTTTATTATTGGTATTTGCCGGCGCTTTAGCGGGGTTTTTCCCGGCTTGGAGAGCGGCTAGAATTAAGCCTGTTGTAGCACTAAGAGATGAATAATTATGTTTGACAGAGATAAATGGCAAGAAGTATTTCATGTATTGGAGAAAAACAAACTCCGAACCTTATTAACCGCTTTTGGGGTGTTTTGGGGAATTTTTATGCTTATCGTTTTACTCGGATCGGGTAATGGTTTACGAAATGGAGTAGTTGGTGATTTTGGAGGACATGCCACCAATTCGATGTTCTTATGGACCCAAAATACGTCTATGCCTTATGCCGGATTTCAGCGGGGGAGAAGTTTTAATTTTCACAATGAAGATGTAGAATACATTCGTTCAAATATTCCGGAAGTATCGGTGCTTTCACCACGCTGTCAGATGGGTGGTCATAATGGGTCAAACAATGTTGTTAGAGGTCTTAAGACAGCTGCTTTCAATGTATATGGAGATTATCCCGAATACAATCTGATCGAACCGGTAACGATCGTTAAAGGTCGTTTTTTAAATCAGATGGACCTTGATGAGAAAAGGAAGGTTTGTGTAATAGGAATGGAAGTTCTCAATAGTTTATTTCTTGAAGGAGAGGAGCCAATTGGTGACTATATTAAGATAAACGGAGTAGCCTTTAAAGTGGTCGGTTTATATAAGACCAAACAAAGTGGCGACCGGGCAGAGGAGGCAGAAAAATCGGTTTTTATTCCTTTAACTACCTTTCAACGTGCTTTCAACTGGGGAGATATCCTAGGTTGGTTTTCAATAACTTCTCAAGATAATGTTCCTGTTTCTGTTGTAGAGGAAAAGGTGATCACATTATTAAAAAAGAAATACAAGGTTCATCCTGACGATCCCCGGGCTTTCGGACATTTCAATCTTGAAAAAGAATACATTAAAATGAATGGATTATTTACGGGTATCAGTGGACTATCGTGGTTTGTAGGAGTATTGACCCTCCTTGCCGGTGTGATCGGAGTAAGTAATATCATGCTGATCATTGTAAAAGAACGTACTCAGGAAATTGGAGTTCGAAGAGCCTTAGGAGCCACGCCATGGAATATTAAATTGCAAATTATTATTGAATCAGTGTTTTTAACTTCTATCGCCGGGGTTGTTGGCGTGCTGGCTGGAACCTGGATATTGATCCTGGTCGATAACTTATTGGGAGATGCGGATACAGGTTCATTTAAACACCCTGAAATAAATTTTTACACCATATTAATTGCTTTGGCAGTACTGATCATTTCAGGTGCTTTTGCCGGGTTGATCCCTGCTCAGCGTGCCGTAAAGATCAGACCTATCGAAGCACTGAGAGATGAATAAACTAAATATTAAATAAACCTTTGATTATGAAAAAGATACTTCGAATTGTATTCTTAGTAGTTATTTTGGGAGCCATGGGCTATACCCTTTACTATTTATTTGAGAAAAATCAGGAATCCCCCATTGTATACAATACAAAAACGCCTGAGATAACAGATATTATCAAGAAAACGGTGGCTACCGGATCGATTATTCCAAGAAGAGAAATTTTGATCAAACCAATGATCTCAGGAATTGTTTCCGAAGTCTATGTTGAAGCCGGTGATTTTGTAAAACAAGGAGATATTCTGGCGAAGATCCGTGTTGTTCCCAATATGGTATCGCTCAATAACGCAGAGAACAGAGTGAATCAATCTAAAATTGAATTAGAGCAGGCAAAGATCGATTATGATCGAAATTTGAAGCTCTATGAACAAAAAGTGATTTCTGACGCGACCTTTCAGCCTTTTAAATTAAGAATGCGAACGGCTGAAGAAGAATTGGAAGCTGCCGAGAACAATCTTGACATTGTAAAAGAAGGGGCATCAAAAAGCGGTAAATCTTCTTCCAATACATTGATCCGTTCCACTATTTCAGGAATGGTATTGGATGTTCCGGTAAAAGAGGGAAACTCCGTGATTGAATCAAATAACTTCAATGATGGAACAACGATTGCCAATATTGCGGATATGAATGATATGATCTTTGAAGGAAAAGTCGATGAGTCTGAAGTGGGTAAATTACATGAAGGAATGACATTGATCCTTAATATTGGAGCGATTGATTCTGATAAATTTGAAGCAAAACTTGAATATATTGCACCAAAAGGAGTAGAGGAGAATGGGGCGATTCAATTCATGGTTAAAGCAGCTGTTACTTTAAAAGAGAATCAATTTGTACGGGCAGGTTATAGCGCAACAGCTGATGTGGTTTTAGACAGAAGAGACAGTGTGTTGGCGATCGATGAGAGTTTACTACAATTTCAAGATGACTCTGCCTTTGTAGAAATAGAGGTAGGCGATCAGCAATTTGAAAAAAGAGAAATTAAATTAGGTTTATCTGACGGTATTAAAGTGGAAGTAATAGAAGGAGTTAATGCAGATGATAAAATAAAAGAATGGAATATGCCCGGAAAGGGATAATTTAGTCAAAGGTAATTGAAGAGGGTGATCAACATGATCACCCTTTTTTTATTTATTTACAATGAATTTTAAATTCTTGATTGTGCTCTTATTTTGAATACTAAGAACATAATACCCGATATCAAGATCTTGTATATTCAACACAATTTTTTGCTGCATATCCAAGTTTCCTTCCTTCACTACTTTACCTGATACGTCATAGATCTTATAGCTTTGATCCTCTTTTACTGCCTCCTCAAACAATAATGTCAACTGATCACTTGCCGGATTAGGATAAATGGCCAATCCTTTTTCAAGATCAATTTCATCGATACCTAAAGCAATTTGATTATTGGCGCTTAAGATCCATTTATCGGGATCATAAAGGATATTCTGAATATCAAAATCCAGGCTAAAACTAAAACTTTGATCATTTTCAGTTAATGGAAAGGTGAGCAGGCTATCCTGATTGTTTCCTGTAAAAAGCAGCGGAAGGGTGAGTTCGAAAAAATCGACCGAAGAATGTGACTGAGATTGATGTACTTGAACAAAGACCTGATTTCCAACCTGACTGTAATAAATAGTATGTGATGGATACCCCTGATTAAAGAACCAATCATTAAAAAATTCTGTAAGATCCAGTCCAGATGTCGCTTCCAAATGTGCTTGTAAATCTGCTGTTTTTGCGTAGCCATAAGCCAATTCAGGATCAGCTAAAAAGTTTTGTAAGCCTTCGTAAAAAGCATCATCGCCCATTTCCCAACGCAACATATGGAGTAACATGCCTCCTTTTCGATAGCTTAAGCGACCGCTAAAGATTCTGCTGACACTGGTGGTGTCATCCACCCAAACGGATCCGCCCGGCTGACTGCACACATTATCAATGGTTGTCGCTTTCCATGTATCCCAGCTAAAAATATCGCCCTGAGCCTGATAGTTAAGCGCGGTAAGGTAGGTGGCAAAACCTTCATTTAACCAAATATCTTCCCAGCTTCCACAAGTTACTTTATCGCCAAACCACTGATGTGCGAGTTCATGTGCCATTAAACTATAGCTGAAATTCACCATAAAACTCATTGTGGTATGTTCCATTCCGCCACCCCAGCCAAATTGTGCATGCCCATATTTTTCATCCGCATAGGGATAGGGTTCAAACTGATCATTATAGAATTCCATAATTTCAATTATTTCAGGTGTTTGAACTTGTGCTGAGGATAAATTTTCGGGAAAAACATAATTCAGTATTTCCAGTTGATCCCCGTTTGGCATTTCCACCCAGTCAGAATAGTAAGCGTAATTTGTTACTGCGATCGCAATTAAATAAGCCGGAATGGGATAGCGATGTTTCCAGTGGAAGAGTGTATTATCTCCATCAATGGATTCGCTTACAAGGATGCCATTACTCGCAGCGCGATAAGCTGAGTTCGTATAAACATATACATCAATAGAATCGATCTTATCTACCAGATCCTGTTTACATGGCCACCAATCCATTGCACCGTATGGTTCTGACAAGGTCCAGATGATCGGATCATCAGCGCTTCCATGGGTGTCCTGAACAAAAGAACCAAATCCCCCGCCTGAAGGTGTTCCCTGATAATACACACTTATAGAATCCAGCGCAGCGGCACTTATAGTATTATCCAAGGTAATATGAAGCAGGTTGTCGCTCAGTGTATTTGTTTGAATATTTCCATGAAATACGACTGAATCGATCGTAAATCCATTTCTC
>JAHECK010000177.1 GCA_024641785.1 Flavobacteriales bacterium
TTCACCTTCTCTAGCTATTAATAAATAGGAGCTATCTTGTTCAATTACATTAACTCCATTACTTTGATTATGAAAAACAGTATAAAAACGCTCTTGGGCATTAATGGAAAGGTTCATTTAAACAATCGAAATGACTATGAAGATTAATTTTTTCATAATTTGGAATTGTCCTACCCTAAACATCAGGGCAGGACTAATGTACTTAATTTGAAATTACAATTTTTTGGGTTCTTTTTATTTTCTTACCAATAAATAGTGTACATAAATATTGACCACTTGTCCACGAAGAAACATCTATTATTTCCTGATTTTGAACATTACTTAGGTTCTGTTTTATTATAATCTTTCCAGCGTTATCACTAATAATCAAATGAGCATCTGTTTCGCTTCCATAAATACGATAATCAATAGTAATATTGTCATTTGCTGGGTTGGGATATACAGTAAATAAATCTATACCCATTGTTTTAATTTGATCTTCATTTTCATCCATTTTTCTCTACGTAAAAACACGTATTTTTCAATTTATTTTATGTATTTCGTTAAAGCAGCAAATGCTTAATATGACTTGATTTTCAATCAGTTACTGATTTATGTTTTAGTTAGGTAAATTTTTATTGTGTAATAGTTATTGATTTTTACTATAAATTCAAAGAGCTATTAACCCATTAATTTTAACCCAATGAAAAATCAAGTTCCAATTCCTTACAATTCTGCAGGTGCATTTCATATTATGATCGTTATATTTTTATGTTCAATACTTAATGTACCACCCCTCTTATCGCAAGAAACGTTCGATCAAGATAATTACTTTACTATTAAATCTGAATAAAAGTACTTAAACACCATAAAAAAAGGTCCCACTAAAGGACCTTTTTTTTATGCAATTATTTTGGAGCTCTTTTTCGCTCATGTTCTTTTAAGTGAATCTTTCTTAATCGAATCGACTTTGGAGTTACTTCCACATACTCATCTCCTTGAATGTATTCTAATGCTTCTTCAAGTGTAAATAAAATAGGTGGAGCTAGTTTCACTTTATCATCATTCCCTGAAGATCGCATGTTCGAAAGTTTTTTAGTCTTAGTCACATTCACTGTTAAGTCATTCTGACGCGTATGTTCACCAATAACCTGACCTTCATAAATTTCATCATTTGCAGAGACAAAGAATTTACCTCTATCCTGTAAATTATTTAATGAAAATGGAATCGCAGATCCAGTCTCAAGTGAGATCAAAGATCCATTTATTCTTCTTGGAATATCTCCTGCTACAGGCTCAAAAGCATGAAAACGGTGCGACATAATCGCTTCTCCAGCAGTTGCTGTAAGCATCTGATTTCTCATTCCGATAATTCCACGAGCAGGAATAGAGAATTTAAGAATGGTTCGTTTTCCACGAGCTTCCATACTTTTCATCTCTCCTTTTCTCTGAGTTACAATATCAATCGCTTTTCCAACAACCTCTTCAGGAAGATCGATCAATAATTCTTCAAAAGGTTCGTGTTTTTTACCGTCAATTTCCTTGATGATAACTTGCGGTTGTCCGATCTGTAATTCATACCCTTCACGACGCATGGTTTCGATAAGAATCGATAAATGCAATACACCTCGACCATAAACCACAAAACTATCGGCCGAACCGCTATCTTCTACTCTAAGTGCTAAGTTACGCTCAACCTCTTTAAACAGACGGTCTCTGATATGTCTAGAAGTTACAAACTTCCCTTCTTTTCCAAAAAATGGAGAGTTATTTATCGTGAACACCATACTCATAGTAGGTTCATCGATGGCCATACTTTTCATTTTTTCAGGATTATCCGGATCGGTGATGGTATCTCCGATATCAAAATTATCTATACCCGAAACGGCACAGATCTCTCCTGATTCAACTTCACTTACTTTTTTCCGAATTAAACCTTCAATTACGAAAAGTTCTTTTATCCTCGACTTTTTAATGTCTCCATTTCTACTCATCAAAGCAACCATATCGTTTTCTTTCAAAGTACCACGGTGAACTTTTCCAATAGCGATTCTTCCAATGTAATTAGAATGGTCAATTGCTGTAATTAACATTTGCTTATTTCCAGGAATCGATTTTGATTCAGGAATGTATTTAATAATGGCATCCATTAATGGGATAATTGTATCGCCATGTTTTACCCAATCAGTATCCATCCAACCTTGTTTAGCTGAACCGTATAAAGTTGGGAAATCCAATTGCTCTTCACTAGCATTTAATTCGAACATTAATTCGAAAACATCCTCATGAACTTTCTCTGGATTACAATTTTCTTTATCTACTTTATTAACAACTACGATAATCTTCAAATCCAATTCGATTGCTTTTTGCAAAACAAATCGAGTTTGAGGCATCGGACCTTCAAAAGCATCTACTAAAAGTATTACTCCATCGGTCATATTAAGCACTCGTTCTACTTCTCCTCCAAAATCAGCGTGACCTGGAGTATCGATGATATTAATTTTATATTCTCCAAAACGCAATGAAAGGTTCTTTGAAGTAATGGTAATTCCACGCTCTTTTTCAAGATCTTGGTTGTCCATTATTAAATCTCCCGGGTTTTCATGTTTCGAGAACATATCTCCTGCATGAATCATTTTATCAACCAAAGTGGTTTTACCGTGGTCAACGTGAGCGATGATCGCTATATTTCTTAGTTTCTGCATTATCCTGTTTAAAAAAGTGCGCAAAGGTAGTGTATTTTATTGGTTCCTTTTCATAGGTTAATAGGCTGTTAACAACTAAGCTAAAAATCTTCGATTTTGATAGTGATTTATTATTTGGAGAACTTAATTTTATCCGACACCAAATTGATAAACAATGGAATCTGATTTTCAAGATATGCCGGATGAATTAGTGGACCTTGATCTGCAAATACAAAAGACAGTACAAGATCTTGGAAGAATATCCTCGTTCAGTCAAAACAATGACGGTGATGCACTTTCTAAATTACGTCAGGAAAAGATGCAAGCCCTTCGATTTCTTAGGGAAAAAAGAATTGATATTCTGAAAAACAGACATAGTTAATGTCATAATGACTAGGTCTGTAAGGGTCGATAAATTTCTTTGGGCTGTCAGGCTATATAAAACCCGTACAAAAGCGACAGATGCTTGTCGCAATTCAAAAGTAAAAGTAAATGAGGTCGCTGTTCGACCATCCAGAATGATCGTAATTGGTGATCATATCACACTTCGTAAGGGCCCTGTAAATTATTCTTTTCAAGTATTAGATTTGTTAGCAAGCCGGGTTGGCGCAAAATTAGTTTCAAATTATATTCTTGATAAAACCACTGCTGAAGAGCTGGAGAAGCTTGAAATTCTAAAACTAAGCTATTCTCGTTGGAGGGTAAAAGGAAGTGGTAGACCTACTAAGAAGGATCGTCGCGATATAGATGATTTTGATGATGTCTTTCCAGATGATATCACAAATTGGGATGATTGGGAAGATTGGGAAGAGGATTTGAATTCTTAATCGATTTGTTTTATAACTTGCTGTATAAATTATAGAACTATGCCCCAATCCTTTTCAAGTGATATTCTTCCTTTAAAAAACGAAGAAATACAACCGGCGATCGATTACCTTTTAAAAACTAGAGAATTCAATAGCACTTTAGGTTATCTATTTCCGGATATCGAAAAGAAAAAAGTGGTTGAAATGCTAAAATCCATTAAAAGTTCGGATGAATTTCAAACACGAATAACTGCAAAAGCGGTCGATTTTATTATTGAAAGAAGCATGGATGAATGCACTATTTCAGGAATTGAAAATATTCAGAAAGATCATTTTTACCTCTTCATTTCTAATCACAGAGACATTGTATTAGATTCCGGTATTTTTAATTATCACATTAAAAAGGAAGGATTCAATACAACCGAAATGGCAATTGGCGATAATCTTGTAACCTCAAAATGGCTAGCCTTGATTTTCTCACTCAACAAAAGTTTTACGGTAAAAAGAAGTGTCCCCTTAAGTCTTGTTTTGGAGTATTCTCTTGATTTGTCTCGTTATATCAGAGAAGCGATCACATTAAAAAGAAGCTCTGTATGGCTTGCTCAAAGAGAAGGAAGAGCAAAGGATGGAAATGATGCGACCCAGGGTGGACTATTAAAAATGTTAAGTATTTCAGATGAAGATCTAAACTTCATGGATAATTTCGGAGCATTAAACATTGTTCCTCTCTCTATTTCTTATGAATTTGATCCGACGGATAATCTTAAAATCCCTCAGCTTTTGGCTATTGAGCAAGGAAGCAAATACATTAAAAAGAAAAATGAAGATATAAAATCAATTATTACCGGAATTTCAGGTTATAAAGGAAACGTTCATCTATCAATCGGTAAAATGATATCGAAAGAACAACTTGAACCAATTTCGAAAATTCAGCGAAAAAATGAACGCTTAAAGGAATTGGCACAACTTATTGATGAACAAATAATATTGAATTATAAATTATGGCCAAGCAATTTTATCGCTTATGATCTCATCAATAATAGTAATCGATTTACCGATCATTATACTCCTCTTGAAAAAAAACAATTCAAGATCTATATGAAGAAGCAAATTTCGCCGCTTATTGGAAAAACTAAAATATTAACCCGGTTGTTTTTACAGCAATATTCAAATCCGGTAAATAATCAATTGCTACTTGGAAAAGAACTTTAAAAAATAGATATGAATTTATTTGATGAAATTATTGATCGTAAAAATGTTGCTTCTTCAAAGTGGAATCCTG
>JAHECK010000068.1 GCA_024641785.1 Flavobacteriales bacterium
ATCGGAAACTTAGTAAATACTGAAATAGCATATATGAACCTTTTATAATGGAAATAAAAATTCGACAAGCATCACTTGAAGATAGCCGAAGCATAGCAAAACTTTCGGGTCAATTAGGTTATGAGACAGAATTTAAAGTTCAGCAAAATAGATTGAAACCAATTTTATTAAGCAAGGAAGATTGTATCTATGTAGCTACCCATAATGATCAACTAATTGGATGGACCCATGGTTTTTATACTTTGCGAGTTGAAACGGATCCTTTTGTTGAAATTGGAGGTTTAGTAGTCGATGAAAATTTCCGTAATAAAGGGGTCGGAAAAAAACTCGTAGAATTTATTTTTGATTGGGCAAAAACAAAAAATTGCAACTTGATCAGAGTGAGATCAAATACGATCCGAGTAGAAAGTCATAAATTTTACGAGAAACTAGGTTTTGATCTGAATAAGACGCAGAAAATTTACAATTTTCACTTATAATATTTCTGATGTTTTTTGATTATTTAGCGAATATAAACCGCTTGAAAGCAAATAATCAGGCAATGGAGCGTAATAATACCGCTTATTGAAAATAAAGATCGAAAGGTGATCCTAAGCGCATATTTAGTAGTTTTGGAAAACAAAAATCGACTAATTTAATCAGAAATGAATCCAAATAAAATTGCCAGAAATGCTGGTTTTCTATACTTGTTGTTGATCCCTCTTGGAGTCTTCGGTATTTTGTATGTACCTACTAAGCTTATCATAGCCGGCGATGTCAGCGCTACAGTAAGTAATATTCTAGCGAATGAAATGCTCTTTCGAATGAGCATTTTAAGTGCTTTACTTGTACAGATGGTGAATCTTTTTGTTGTCCTGCTACTTTATAAGTTACTTAAAGGAGTGAATAAAAACGCTGCCGTTCTGATGGTTATTTTCCTATTATTAGCCATTCCCATCGCTTTTTTAAATGAGCTTAATAATCTGGCTGTATTATCGCTAATAAAGCAAGATAATCCGTCCGAATCACTGATTACTTTATTTCTTGGTCTTCATAGGGATGGGATTTTTGTTGCTCAAATCTTTTGGGGTCTTTGGTTGTTTCCTATGGGCTACCTTATCATCAAATCAGGTTTCATTCCTAAAATTATTGGCATTTTATTGATCATCGGGTGCTTTGGTTATTTATCTGATTCGATCATTTATCTACTGTCACTTGATATCCCCAATAATGTGAGCGAATTCACATTTATTGGAGAGCTTGTATTTACCTTATGGCTTATCATTACCGGACTTAGAAACAAAGTAGATATTGTTGCTTTTAACACAAAAAGTTAGTCAATTTTCTTTTAAGAATTGACCTATATTGTAATTGAAAAATGGACAAATTGAATGTAAATGAAACCCTTAAGGATAAAAGAATGGTTCTTTCCACTCTTTGGATCTTCGTAACCTTGAATTACCTCTATTGCGATTTGATGGGACTAATGGATCCCGTTCTTTTAAATCAATACATCTCCGGTACGATAGGTTCATTTCATATAGATGAAAATTTCTTGTTAGGCGCTGCAATTCTAATGGAAATTCCTATCTCGATGGTTATATTATCAAGGCTATTGAATTATAAAGCAAATCGATGGGCGAATATTATTGCGGGAACAATTAAAACGCTTGTAATGATTGCCACTATGTTTGTAGGAAGTCCTAGCTCCTATTATTTGTTTTTTGGGCTCATCGAGATCTTCACTACTGCTTTTATTGTTTTCTATGCCTGGAATTGGAAAATTCAGGATCAGTCTAAATCCATTGTTAGCTAAATTCTACCTATAAATGACGGAAAAACTTCAACTATTTGAAACCGAACGCCTGATCTTAAAACCAACTTCGTTGGATGACGCAGCCTTTATTCTAGAATTGCTTAATTCTCCTAAATGGCTTCAATTTATTGGCGATCGAAATGTAAGGTCATTTCAAGACGCTAAAGAATACATTAAAAATAAAATTCAATCTCAGCAAGCAAGACTTGGCTTCTCAAACTATACGGTAATTAGAAAATCTGACCATGTAAAGATAGGTACATGTGGCTTGTATGACAGAGAAGGTCTCGAAGGAATTGATATTGGTTTTGCCTTCCTTTCAGAATACGAAAATAAAGGTTATGCCTTCGAAGCGGCAAATAAGATAAAGACCGTCGGCATTGAATTATTTGGACTTAAACAGATCTGTGCAATTACGACAAAGAATAATCTCTCCTCACAGAAATTATTAGAAAAATTGGGCCTACGATTTAAAACGATGGTCACGATCCCGAATGATAAAGAGGAATTATTAAAGTATGAATTGATCGATTCATCTGAATAATCTGGGATAAGGTATAAAATCTTAGTTTATATTAGCAAATTCAAAAATAAGTGACCAATAAAGCGCTATGCAAATCAGTAACAGTAAAAACGATTCTGTAACACAAAGTACTGATAAACATCGTCTTATGAAACTATCCATCGTCATTGTTAATTATAATGTCGCCTATTTTTTAGAACAATGCCTCCATTCGGTAGAAAATGCCATTGAAGGAATTCACACTGAAGTATATGTTGTTGATAATGCTTCAGTTGACAGTTCTGTTTCGATGGTGAAGGAGAAATTTCCCTGGGTAAAACTTATCGAAAGCAAAGAAAATCTTGGTTTTTCTAAAGGAAATAATCTTGCAATTAAAGCTTGCAAAGGAGAATATATTCTTTTACTAAATCCGGATACGGTCGTAGAAGAAGATACCTTTTCTAAATGCATCACCTACATGGATGCAAATAAAGATGTGGGCGGATTAGGGGTTAAAATGCTGGATGGAAACGGCCATTTCTTACCTGAGTCAAAAAGAGGCTTGCCAACACCGGAAGTCTCCTTATACAAAATTATCGGTCTTACTTCTTTATTCCCGAAATCCGAACGCTTTGCGAAATATTATCTTGGGCACTTATCGAATGAGGAAATTCATTCCATAGAGATCCTTTCTGGAGCCTATATGTTTCTTCGTAAAAGTGTATTGGATGAATTGGGTCTGTTAGACGAAACTTTCTTTATGTATGGAGAGGATATCGATCTCTCCTATCGGATCATCAAAGGGGGGTATAAAAATATTTATTTTCCCGATACGCGAATTATTCATTACAAGGGAGAGAGCACTAAGAAAGGATCGATCAATTACGTGCTTATTTTTTACCAGGCGATGATCATTTTTGCTAACAAACATTTTTCGGCACGTAATGCAAAACTTTACAATTACCTTATCAATCTGGCTATCTATTTCAGGGCAGGAGTAGCCATTCTTATGCGTTTCATAAGAAAAGCCATAGTACCTGTTTTTGATATTAGTTTAATGATCACATTGCTATATTTGATCAAAGACCTTTACGAAGACTATAGTTCTAAAACTTACCAGAGTGAAATGATCTCAGTGGCTTTTTCAGCCTATGCACTTATTTGGTCGCTCTCTATATTTTTCTCAGGAGGATATGATAAGCCTATTAAATTAGGAAAGATCATTAAAGGATTAGCTATAGGAACTTTAATTATTTTGACCACTTATGCCCTACTTCCTGAAGACCTTCGTTTTTCCAGAGCGATCATATTACTTGGATTTTTAGCTGTATTAGCCGCTTTTATCTTAATCCGTATTCTATTCAGTCTTTTAAAAATAAAAGGTTATTCAATTATTGGAACTAAAGTAAAGCGCTTTGCGATCATCGGTTCTAAGGAAGAAGCTGAACGTGTTTGCAGCATAATAAGTCAAAGCAACAGAAAAACGATAAGCTATACTTTTGTAAGTCCGGGAAATAATTTTGATAAAGAGCAATTTGTAGGACCTGTTGATCAACTCAATGAGATCGTTATAATTTATAAGATCACTGAAGTGATCTTTTGTGCTAAGGATCTAAGTTCTCAAATGATAATTAGTTCCATGTCGGCCCTTGATCCCGGAATTACATGTAAAATAGCACCTCCTGAAAGTCTATATATCATCGGAAGTAATTCGATCGAATCTGCCTCTGACATATACATGTTGGATGTAAACGCGATCAATAAGCCAAATAATAAAAGATCAAAAAGAACGGTCGATATCATATTTTCAATCCTTTTTATCTTATTTCTGCCCTTAATGATTTTTATCGTTCGATCTCCGGGTACTTTTATTCGAAATCTCTTTCAAGTGCTTTTCGCGAAAAAAAGTTGGGTTGCCTATGCTATGATCCCAACGATGAATGGAAGTCAATTGCCTCGAATTAAAGAAGGTGTGCTTAGTCCGATAAGTGGTTTACCTGAAATGGATGATGACGCTTTTGCCAACAAGTTAAATATAATTTACGCGAAAGATTATCGGCCTTCAATTGATATTCGCATCATTTTAAAAGGCCTAAAGCTACTGGGTAGCTGATAATTCGAATTAATATTTCAATTAAAGTGTTCACCAGGTTTATGATTTGTATTTTTCCCTTAATTTTGTGTTCAAATAGAGGATCATTATGGCTCAAGTAGAAATATTACTTCCAAAAATGGGTGAAAGCGTTAGCGAAGCAACAATTGTTGAATGGCTAAAAGAAGAAGGGGATCATATCGAAGCGGACGAATTCATTGTAAATATTGCAACTGATAAAGTAGATAATGAGGTCCCTTCGGAATATGAAGGTACATTGGTGAAAAAATTATTTACTGATGGTGATGTGGTTCAGGTTGGTCAGGCTTTTGCAATCATAGAAACAGAAGCTGAAGTTAGTGCTACTCCGGTTAGTGCTGCTCCAATTAGTTCAAGTATTGAAAATGCAGTTACAACTCCGATTTCTGAAGTAAAAGTTGAGAAAGAAGTCTTGTTAGCTGATGATTATAATGCACCAAAAGTTGATTCAAACGGACGGTTTTATTCTCCTTTAGTTAGAAGTATTGCCAAAGAAGAAAACATTGCAGTTGAAGAATTAGCCAGGATCGAAGGAAGTGGAAAAGAAGGTCGAGTTACTAAAAAGGATATTATCACTTACGTTGAAAACAGAGTTGGAAGTCCGATTAGTGCACCTGCAAGTGATAATGGAAAAGAAAAAGTAAGTATTAAAACAGCTGAAAAAGCACCGGTATTAACACAGGCGGGTGATGAGATCATCGAAATGGATCGAATGAGGAAACTTATTGCGGAACATATGGTGATGTCGAAACATACCTCACCTCATGTTACTTCTTTTGTTGAAGCAGATGTAACAAACATTGTGCTTTGGAGAAATAAAGTGAAAGATGAATTCTTACGTCGTGAAGGAGAAAAAATAACCTATACGCCTCTATTCATTGAAGCCATTGTAAAAGCGATCAAAGATTACCCACTTATTAACATTACGGTCGACGGTGACCGTATTATTAAAAAGAAAAATATTAATATCGGTATGGCAGCTGCATTGCCAAGTGGGAATTTAATCGTTCCGGTAATTAAAAATGCGGATCAATTATCATTGGTTGGCTTGACCAAAAAAGTAAATGATCTAGCTAATAAAGCAAGAAGTAATAAGCTTAATCCGGATGATATTTCAGGAGGAACTTATACCCTCACAAATGTCGGTACCTTCGGTAATATCTCAGGAACACCGATCATAAATCAGCCTCAAGTTGCAATAATGGCGGTGGGTGCGATCATTAAAAAACCGGTTGTTTTGGAGACGCCTCAGGGAGATGTAATTGCTATCCGACACATGATGATCTTGAGTCATGCATACGACCATAGAGTGGTAGACGGAGCCTTAGGTGGTATGTTTGTTAGAAGAGTCGCTGACTATCTTGAAAAATTCGATATAAACCGAGAGTTTTAACTATTCTTTTTTGATTATTTTCTTATATCTTAGCCCAATTCAATTGAGTATAAACATATGTATATGTCAAAACGACTAACCCTCTTATTCTTATTGCTTTTAACGGTATTGTTTACTAAAGCACAAACTCAGGAAGATTTTCAAACGAAGTTCAGTGAAGCTCTTTATCTTGAAGAAGAACGCTTTAATAAAAATGCCGGAGAAATTTGGTTACAGCTCCATGCAATGGAACCTGAAAATGCCAACGTTAATTATCGATTAGGGATCAGCTATTTAAATTCAAATATCAGTAAATTCATTGCATTAGATTATTTGAAATTGATCAAAGCGGATCAGCTGACAGGAAATTATGATTATTACGATGTGAAAGAGAAAAAGGCACCTTACGAAGCTTATTATTATCTTGCTCACGCCTATCATATTAATACCATGCTTGATAGTGCCGAAGCGGTTTACCATCGTTTAGAGGCTTTGATCTCTAAAAAGCATTTTATGCGTCCGCAAATTACGCATCAGTTGGAAATGATCGCAAATGCCAGATTGCAATTGGCTAATCCTATGGATTATACTATCGAAAATTTAGGAGAAGCTTTGAATACCGAATTTTCTGAGATCACACCTGTAATTTCACTAGATGAAAGTGCAATCTATTTTACCTCTACCCGAATTCGAAAAGACAGTTCGAATTGGGATGCCGTAGATCAGAATTATGGAAATTATTATGATGATGTATATGTTTCTTACCGCGACAATTCTGTAAAATGGATGGAACCGGAATTACTTAATATTAATGAAGTCAATACTCAAACGGCTACCATCAATGTTTCGCCGGATGGTCAACACCTCTACTTATACATCAGTAACGGACCGGATGGAAATGTATATGAAAGTAGTTTGATCGGAGAGATCTGGGGAGAACCTGTTGCTATGACTAGTGAAATGAACTCCAGTGCCTGGGAAACACATGTTGCTATTTCTGCGGATGGTAATACTATGTATTTTGTGAGTGATCGTGATGGAGGAATTGGTGAAAGGGATATCTATCGATCGGTTATTTTACCGAATGGAGAATGGAGTAAAGCGAAAAACTTAGGCGATGTTGTGAATACAAAATATGCTGAAGAAGCTCCTTTTATTCATCCGGATGGAAGAACTTTATACTTTAGTTCCAGAGGTCATAATTCAATGGGTGGTTTTGATATTTTTTATACTACTCTGCAAGAAGACGGAAGCTGGACCAAACCCGAAAATGTAGGTTTTCCATTAAATACTTGCGATGATGATCTTTATTTTGTGACTACTCCTGATGGACTAAGAGGATATTTTTCTTCTGATAGACCGGGTGGAGTTGGAAGCGATGATCTTTATATTATTTATTTACCTGAAAGTGTAAACCAAGGTCTTGCAGTTTTAAAGGGATTTATCTTCCCACACGAAGGTCAAACACTTCCTACTGATCTATCCATTGAAGTTAATGATATGGAAACGGGTACTATCACAAATTATACTCCACGTATGAGAGATGGAGGTTATGTTATTATCCTTCCTCCTTGTAAAGAATATCAGATCAATTATTTCAGAGGTACAGAGTCGATCCATAAAGAAAAGTACTTTGTTCCCTGTGAATCTTCTTATCAGGAATTGCATAAAGAGTTATATCTGAATCCTCTTGAAATTGGTGGAATAGCAAATGTTAGTGAGGTAGATCCTACCAAAGATAAAGGCGCTGAGACCGGTATTGGTGTAATTCCAATAGGAACCAGAACCGATAAAAGTCTGATCAGTAAATCTGAAGAACATTTCACTTATAATGAAACCGATTTAAAAGTAACTGCTGCTAATTTCAAAAAATTCATGGAAGACCTTAAAGCAGCTACTTTAAAGTATGATTTTGTTGAGATCACGATCGAAGGAAGTGCTTCTAAGGTTCCTACAAAAACCTATGGTAACAATGATAATCTTGCGAAGATAAGAGCTACCGAAGCTGAGAAGAAATTAATCAGTGCGCTTGAAACTTATGGTATTGAAAAAACAAAAGTTCGAATTGTTGCTATTAATTCATTAACACAAGGTCCAAATTATAATTGGGATGCCGTTGATAATAAGGCAGTATATGAACAGTATCAATACGTGATTTTGAAAGCTTATCATTAATTTGATAATAAAAGTCACTTATCATCTTTAAATTAACAATGATTTGATGCTACGATCCTTTGCTTTATTTCTGTTTTTAGTTTTTTGCGCTGTAAGCTCAGGTTTTGCTCAGGCTAAGGAAGCTAAGGATTATCTTAAAGAGGGAAACTACCTAGATGCATTAACTTTATTGCTTAGAGAACATAAAAGCTATCCTGAGAATGTTGAAATTGCTCACGATATCGCATTGTGCTATTTAAATACGAATATTGATAAAAAAGCTGCCCTTCCTTATATCGAAATGGTCTATGAAATTAGCGGGAAGAATGTTGATTCTGAAGTTATTTATGAATATGGCTTAGCTCTTAGCTATCATCTTAGTTTTGCTGAAGCAAAAAAAATATTTCAACAATATAAATCGACTACGAGCAAAGGAAAATATAGCTCCAAAGTCAATCAAAACATTATCAATTGTGATGCAGCAATGGAATTGGTCAAGCATCCCTTAAACGTCAGCTTTATTAACTTGGGAGAAAAGGTAAATTCAGAGTATCCTGACTATTATCCCTTTGTTTCAAAAAATGATTCTATTCTATATTTTACAAGTAGAAGAAAAGGAAATTTAGGAGGTTCAAAGGAATTTGATGGTTACTACCCTTCTGATATTTTCTATTTTTTACTCAATAAAGAATTATTTAAAGCCAAAAATGCAGGTAAAATGATCAATTCGATCGGCGATGATCAGGTGGTCGGACTTTCAAAAGATGGGAATATCTTATTCGTTTATTTCGATATGATCGATTATTATGGCGATATCTACTTAGCCGAAAACAAAGGAGGGAGTTTTTCCAGAAATTTTAAATTAGATAATACGGTTAATTCCCCAAGTTTAGAAACTTCAGCTTCTATTTCAACAGATGGAAATACTTTGTTTTTCACCTCTGATCGTACTGGTGGTATGGGAGGTTTAGATCTTTATATGTCCAGAAAACTTCCCGATGGAAACTGGGGTATCCCTCAAAATTTAGGTCCTGAAGTTAACACTCCTTTTGATGAAGATTTTCCTCAATTATCCAGTGATGAAAGCACCTTATATTTTAGCTCAAATGGATTACCGGGAATGGGTGGTTTTGATATTTTTCATTCAAAATGGAATCCTGATAAAAATGAATGGAGTAAACCGGTAAATATGGGTTATCCAATAAACACACCCAGCGATAACATGACCATTTCTTTTAGTGTTAATGAAACCTATGCCTATATCTCGGATAATAGAAAAGATTCTTATGGAGATCTTGATATCTATAAACTTGAGTTTCATAATAAAAAATCAAACAAAGCAGTTTTTATCTATACCCCTACTGATCCACTCACAGATGAATCCATCGAATTGATCGTAAGTAATCTCAATAATGAAATTATAGGTATTTATCGTCCTAATAACTCAGGGAAATTTATTGTCATTCTTGAGTCGGGAAATTATATTATTCAAGTTGAAAATGAAGACAGAACTCTTTACACCGATAATCTTACGGTAAATGGAGAAAACATTCTTAATGTAACGAATAATATTACGATAAAACTTCAATGAAATTAAATATAGAACGCCCCCTCGCTTTTTTTGACCTTGAAACTACAGGAATTAATGTCGCAAAAGATCGAATCGTTGAAATTGCCATCTTAAAAATTTTATCAAATGGCAAAGAGATCACTTATAAAAAATTAGTAAATCCTACCATCCCTATTTCTTCCGAATCAACCGGTATTCACGGAATTACAAATGAAGATGTAAAAGATGCTCCCACCTTTGCCGACCTGGCATTTGAGATCACCTTGTTTTTAAAGGATTGCGATCTGGCAGGATATAATTCCGATCGCTTTGATATTCCTATGCTAATGGAAGAGTTTTTACGTGCCGGGGTACAGTTTGATCTTGAAGATCGTCGCCTTATTGATGTTCAAACCATTTTTCACTTAATGGAACAACGAACCTTAAGCGCTGCATATAAATATTATTGTAAAAAGAAATTAGTCGATGCTCATAGCGCAATGGCTGATGTACAAGCTACCTTCGAAATTCTTCAATCACAATTAGATCATTATCCTAATCTGAAAAATGATATGGGCTTCCTAAGTACTTTTACTCGAAAAAATGCAAAATTTGCCGATTTGAATGGTCGGGTTGCTTTTAATAATAAAGGGGAAGAGGTATTTAATTTTGGTAAATTCAAAGGCGTTAAAGTGGTCGACGCTTTTAAGAAAGAACCCGGATATTACCATTGGTTAATGAATGGAGATTTTCCACAGTATACCAAATTGGTTGTTTCTAAATTATGGAAAGCTATGGATCATCCAAACAAAAATAATCCAGTAGAAAGCAAGAAACCATGAAAATAATCTGTATTGGCAGGAATTATATCGATCATGCAAAAGAGATGAATAGTCCGGTTCCAACATCGCCGGTGATCTTCATGAAACCTGAAACTGCACTAATTCCGAAAAACCATCCCTTCCATTATCCCCTTTTCACCAAAGATCTGCACTACGAAACAGAACTGGTCGTAAGAATTAATAAAAATGGAAAACATATTGAAGAGCGTTTTGCGCATAAATATTATTCTGAAATAGGGATCGGGATCGATTTTACTGCCCGAGATATCCAAAGTGATTTAAAAGAAAAAGGATTGCCCTGGGAAAAAGCGAAAGCCTGGGATCACTCCGCTCCTATTGCAGAAAAGTTTATTAAAGTAAAGGACATCGAGGATCTGAATAATATCTCTTTTACTCTTCTTAAAAATGGTGAAAAGGTTCAGGAAGGAAATTCTAAGGATATGATCTTTTCAATCGACCATCTTATCGCTGAGATCTCAAAGTACTTTATGCTTAAAATAGGGGACCTTATCTTTACCGGAACTCCGGCAGGTGTCGGAAGTGTTAAAATAGGGGATCATTTAGAAGCTTATATTGAAGATCTATCAATGCTTCAATTTAAAATAAACTAATCAAATCTTTTCCCGAAAACTATCGGGACTAAATCCTAAAAAAATCTACTTGTGTCTCTGATATAGATTGACCGTAAAAAGTCAATTTGGCAAATGACCCCGGCGGGGTCAAACATTTTTTGTGCGACCCCGCCGGGGTCGTCTCCTTTTACAATCATTTTTACTAGTGAATATAAGACCTCTCCGAGGTCGCTTTTTCAGTTAAAAAAACACAAGGATAAGTTAGAAAAGCACAAAATTTGAAACTCAAAACCGGTCAACTCTATTCAGGAATTCACAACAAATTCTAAATCCAAAACTTGGCTACAATAGTAGAATATTCAAATGCTTTACAATTAGTTGTTTTGAGCTTTGAACCTTTATATTTTGAATTTGTTTAGGATTTAGACCTTTGTGCTTTGTGCTTATATTGAAGATCTATCAATGCTTCAATTTAAAATAAACTAATCAAATCTTTTCCCGATAACTATCGGGACTAAATCCTAAAAAAATCTATTTGTGTCTCTGATATAGATTGACCGTAAAAAGTCAATTTGGCAAATGACCCCGCCGGGGTCGTCTCCTTTTACAATCAATTTTACTAGTGAATATAAGACCTCTCCGAGGTCGCTTTTTCAGTTAAAAAAAACACAAGGATAAGTTAGAAAAGCACAAAATTTGAAACTCAAAACCGGTCAACTCTATTCAGGAATTCACAACAAATTCTAAATCCAAAACTTGGCTACAATAGTAGAATATTCAAATGCTTTACAATTAGTTGTTTTGAGCTTTGAACCTTTATATTTTGAATTTGTTTAGGATTTAGACCTTTGTGCTTTGTGCTTATATTGAAGATCTATCAATGCTTCAATTTAAAATAAACTAATCAAATCTTTTCCCGATAACTATCGGGACTAAATCCTAAAAAAATCTATTTGTGTCTCTGATATAGATTGACCGTAAAAAGTCAATTTGGCAAATGACCCCGCCGGGGTCGTCTCCTTTTACAATCAATTTTACTAGTGAATATAAGACCTCTCCGAGGTCGCTTTTTCAGTTAAAAAAAACACAAGGATAAGTTAGAAAAGCACAAAATTTGAAACTCAAAACCGGTCAACTCTATTCAGGAATTCACAACAAATTCTAAATCCAAAACTTGGCTACAATAATAGAATATTCAAATGCTTTGCAATTAGTTGTTTTGAGCTTTGAACCTTTATATTTTGAATTTGTTTAGGATTTAGACCTTTGTGCTTTGTGCTTATATTGAATACCAATCCTAACTTTAAATTAGAATTAATTCATTACAACTTCTCGAAGGTCTAACATATTTACCGGACTATCGGGCAAGCCTTTTACATTATTACGTAAAAACTTAACGGCTTGTCCATAAAACAAAGGAACGATCGCTTGACCATCTGCTACAATACTATCCATTTGCTGATTTAAACGAATTCTTTTTCCACGATCTAATTCATGGATACTTTCCTCATATAAACGATCAAATTCATTGTTTTTAAAATGGGTGTAATTAGGTCCGTCCGGACAGAAATTAGCGCTATAAAATAGTGCCATAAAATTTTCTTCATCGGGATAATCCGCTAACCACGATTTTTTAAATAAAAGTAAATTAGAATGAGCTACCATTTCATTCAAATTTCCTGACTCCATTATATTCACTTCCACTTTAATTCCTACCATACTCAATTGATATTGAATAAATTCACTAAGATCTGCATAAGCAGAAGTAGTATTCAATACAAGTCTCATAGGATTCTCCTCAGAGTAGCCTGCTTCTTTTAATAAAGTGATTGCTTTTCCAGGCTGGTAATGGTATTGCGACATCGCTTCACTATGCGAAGGAAAACCTTCAGGAATAAAACCACCAATCGCCGGACTTCCCAAATTTCGTAAAAGCACTTTCGTCATTAACTTTCGGTCAATTGCCAAGTTGATCGCTGATCGAACCTTTATATCTAACAATGGATTTTCTTCTCCATTAACAAGCGAATCAAGCAAAAATCCTAAATAATCGGTCTTTAACCAAGGTGATCGCTCTAAAACCAATGCTTCCTGATATTCATTACGCAAGTTCCCGTTTTCATCTAAAAGTTCTTCTTTATAGCTCCCTTCGATCCCCTGAAGCATTTCATAATTCCCTTTAAGAAAATCCAGAAAAACAGCATTTTGATCTTTTTTAAATGAGATGGATACCGCATCGATATATGGAATAGGATTTCCCTTCTTATCCTTGCCGTAATAATCAGGGTTTTTAACTAAGGTCAATAATTGGTTTTCTTCCCAGAATTTAAATACAAAAGGTCCACTTCCAATAGGGTTTGCTCTGAAATCATCTCCATAATGATCGATCGCTTCTTTAGGTAATACGGAGCAATATTTCATACTTAAGATACTTAAGAAAGGCGGGAAAGCCTCCTCTAAGCTTATAATGAAAGTGCTATCATCGGCAACGGTAAATCCATCTTTTGCTACTTTACTAAATACCCATATTCCAGGTGATGCAGTTTTTTCATCTCGGATACGGTTAAAACTAAAGAGAAAATCCGCTGCGGTCACCTTTCGTTTTTCAAAAATCGGATTTGAATGAAAATAAACATCATCCCGTAAGTGAAAAGTATAGTTGAGTCCATCATCCGAAATTTCCCAATTTTTAGCAACAGCAGCTTGTACTTCCATCTTTTCATCAAGCTGAACCAATCCTTCAAAGATCTGATTTACTGCCCATAAGTTCTCGAAAGTACGTGAAAAAGCAGGGTCAAGAGAAGTAATACCCGCAGCCTCATTATAACGAAAAACAGAAGGTTTAACATTGTTTTTCTCTTCCGACTTACATGAAAATATAAGCAGATTGAGAATCACAAAGCTACATAAGAGGGTCGAAAATCTAAACACAACACAAAGTTATAAAAACACCTTTTTAAAAAATCAATGCTTGAAGTTCTTATTACATAATTTGTTAACAGCTATACAAGAGAAAACGACCTTAAAGAGCCGGACAAATTTTGTACTTTTGCGCGCTTATGAGTCAATATCAGAAAGTTGCTTATTATACCCTGGGATGTAAATTAAATTTTTCAGAAACATCTACCATCTCTCGCCAGTTAAAAGAGGCCGGATATGCTAAAGTAGATTTCGAAGATCGTCCCGATCTCTTTGTGATCAACACCTGTTCGGTTACAGAAAATGCGAATCGAAAATGCCGTCAACTGGTTTCAAAAGCAAAAAAAGTCAATCCCGAAGCGAAAATTGTGGTGATTGGCTGCTATGCTCAATTAAAACCCGAAGAAATCGCAAGAATTCCAGGAGTGAGTATTGTTTTAGGTGCGAATGAGAAATTCAATATTAAAGAGCATATTAAAGATGAGCAAATAAATGAGCATGATGCGGTGGTTATTTCAGGGAATATAAAGGATGTAAACACTTTTATTCCCTCCTATTCTATTGGCGACAGAACCCGTTCCTTTTTAAAAATACAAGATGGTTGCGATTACTTTTGTTCTTTTTGTACTATTCCATTAGCGAGAGGAAAAAGTCGAAGTGGAAGCATTTCGGAAACCCTTATTGAAGCGAGAGAAATTGCAGAGACTGAAGTACGCGAAGTGGTATTGACGGGCGTAAATATTGGTGATTTTGGAGTTAACACAGAAGAGAATTTTTATCAGTTAATTCAAAAACTGGATGAGATCGAAGGGATCGATCGCTATCGAATTTCATCGATCGAACCTAATCTTCTTGATGAAGAAATCATTTCATTTGTTTTAGAAAAAGCAAAACGATTTGCACCTCATTTTCATATTCCGTTACAATCCGGATCCGATTCCCTTTTAGAAAGTATGCGTCGTAAATACGATAGTGCTTTATATGCTTCCAGGGTTAAAAGAATAAAAGCGATCAATCCGGATACCTGCATTGGAGTAGATGTTATTGTCGGTTACCCTGGAGAAACAGAAGAAGAATTTCAAAAAACCTATGACTTTCTTAATCAACTTGATGTTTCCTATCTGCATGTATTTACTTATTCTGAGCGACCCAATACCGGAGCACTTAAGGTAGAAGGAAAAGTTCCTATCAATATAAGAAACGAACGAAGCAAAATGCTTCAAATCCTTTCCCATAAAAAAAGAAGGGCTTTCTATGAAAGTCAGATCGGTAAAAAGGCAAGACTTTTAGTAGAAAATGAAAATCAAAATGGCTTTTTACACGGTTTCACAGAAAATTACGTGAAAGTTAAAATTCCTTTTGACCCATCATTGATCAATAGCATTTTAGACGTTGAATTAGAAGAAATTGACAGAGATGGCGTCTTTATTTCTACTACGAACACGAATTCATCAAAAAAAACGAAAGAAATACTTTATGGATCTTAAAGCGATTTGTAATGAGGTTGAATCGATCTCAAAAGAAGTTGGTGCTTTTTTATTGCACGAACGAAAGCATTTTGATCAAAATTTAGTAGAAGAAAAAAGCTTTAATAATCTTGTTTCTTATGTGGATAAATCTGCCGAGCAAAAATTTATGACGAAGTTGGGGTCCCTTCTTCCGAATGCCGGTTTTATTGCTGAGGAAAGTGAAGAATTAAAGCCTGATGACACTTTGAACTGGGTTATCGATCCTTTAGATGGGACCACTAATTTTATATTTAATCTTCCTTTTTATTGCACTTCGGTGGCTTTAATAAAAAACGATGAGATCCTCATAGGAGTCATTTATGATCCTACTCATGATGAGCTCTTTTCCTCTTATAAAGGCGGAGGTGCATTTTTAAATGGAAAGCAAATAAAAGTAAGTTCAAAAAATGCTTTGATCGATTCATTAATCGCTACCGGCTTTCCTTATGATGACTTTCAATTTGAAGCTGAGTATATGTTATTATTATCAAGTCTGATGAAAAAATCAAAAGGAATCCGACGTTTAGGTTCGGCTGCATTAGATCTTGCATATGTTGCATGCGGGCGTTTTGATGTCTTTTATGAATATGGATTGAATTCCTATGATGTTGCAGCAGGCGCTTTGATCGTAAAAGAAGCAGGTGGTTCTGTTAGTGACTTTAAAGGAGGAAGTGATTTCATTTTTGGTGAAGAGATCCTTTCTTCAAATAAAAGGGTACATAGTGAGACGCTAAAAGAGATCAGGAAATTTTTCTAAACGATTTTACCCGAAATCAAGAAAACACCTTCATTCTAGGAAAACCAATTCATGCATACACTTATGCATTTAAATATTTAAAATTTTGGATTTCTGACTTGCTTATCTCAACTAAGTAAACTGGAGTTCTTCTAAATGCTGTTTTGTATTCTCCTGATAATTTAAACTTCCCTTTAAAAAGTACAGTGATGCGATAGCCATGAGCACATGGGCAAAATCAAGATTATTAAACCAGGGACTTAAAATAACAGGAAAATTATATACAAAAGCAGCTACAAAAGCAACGGCCACTCCGATCAGCATAAACCTGCTCCCCTCATCTTTGTCTTTGACAAATCGGAAGAGTTGAAAACTAAAAACTACTCCCAAAACGCCATAAACACTATGAACCTGGACAAAAATAAAGTTTTGAGTTATTGTGGTTAGGCTGATCATAAGCATCAATTCCAAAATATTGATCAAGAGTAAGACCTTAATCAACTTGGGAGGAATAAATGAACGAGCATGTTGGATGGATGCACGTTCAATAAGCATGATAGAAAACATACTGATGTACCATCCCGGAAAACGCATTGAAAATCCAAAGATATATTGAAAACCATGTCCAAAAAACCCACCCCAAAGAGTGGCAATCCCCATTAGTAAAAAATAAAATTGAGTATAGCGATTAAGTTTATTTGCCATAGTCTTCTTGTAGATCTGAAAAAAAGCATAAAAACAGATCAAGGAGATCAAAAAATCAGTGATCATGGTAATCGGCTCCTGGATTCTTAAACCGAGGATAAATAGATCCGGCTGCAGGGATGAAATCACTTCCATAATACTTCTAAATTACTCACTATTTGCAATAAATAAACAGTCTTCCCCAATTATTATTTATATTTCCACATTACAGATATTATTCTAATATATATCAAAATGGCAGAATTAAAGACGAAATTAAATGATCAGGATGTCGACAAATTTATTGATCTGATCCAAGATGAAAAAAGAAAAAGCGATTGCAAAAAGGTACTGGGCATGATGCGAGAACTTAGCGGTGAAGAAGGAAATATGTGGGGAGATAGTATTGTTGGATTTGGAACCTATCAATATCAATATCCAAATGGAAAATCGATGAATTGGTTTTCAGTTGGTTTTTCACCTCGAAAACAAGCTCTAACGCTTTATCTTATGGCCGGATTTAATCGCTTTCCGGATGAGATGGAGAAACTTGGTAAATATAAAACCGGGAAATCCTGTCTTTATGTAAAAAACTTGAGTGATATAGATGAACAAGTATTTAGAAGTCTGATCAAAAAATCATTGGATCATTTTAAAAAATGAAAATTAACATTTTGGTAATATTGATTTTGTATTAGGCCTTCTATTTTGAATTACATTTGTCCCAGAAAACAACGGAAATACCGTTGCCAAATGAAAGCGGCAAAGACCAATACCAAAGTAATTTGTCGCGCAGGGTCGAGAATCCCTACTAAAATAACAGCTGGAGCGATCCGGCAATTTTTTTTTAGAATGGGTTCGAATCGATATAAGCTACGATCTTATCGAAATAAATTTCTTTATATTTTCCAGAAAAATGTTCTATTATTTTTCCATTCGGATCGATTAAAAAGAAGTCTGGATCTTCCTTATCCCCTAGATCAAGGCTTTCTTTATAGCCTTTAATTTCTCCTTTGTAAAAGATCACATGATTATACAATCGTTTGTCTGTAAGACTTTTAACCTTTTTAAAAGAGTTCTCATAGCTTAAAGAACTTACTCCATGAAACATTGGGATAAAGAACACATTCACATCATAATCCGAATCGAACATCCCTCTTTTCAGTATAAACTTATCGATACTAGGTTCATACCAGGTTCTTAATTCATCTTCTGCTTTTTGACTATAAGCCAATCCAATTAAAGT
>JAHECK010000069.1 GCA_024641785.1 Flavobacteriales bacterium
ATTCGCCCCATTCGATAAAATAATAATCACATGCGGCGCTCCTTCCATTCCTGTTGATTTGATCGATCAATTAAAAGTGAATGGAAAAATGATAATACCTGTTGGTGGAGAGGGTGTTCAGGATATGCAGGTGATTACAAAAGGAGTTGATGGCGAACTACATATAGAAAATCATGGAAAATTTTCTTTTGTTCCAATGCTTAGTGAAAAATCGCGCTAATTGCGATTAAGAATTCTAGTTATTTTATACTGATCTTAGTTAAATAAATTATTGATATGAATAGTAGTTTAATTGGATGGGGCTTTTACGTACCTGAAAGGATTGTTACAAATAAAGAGTTAGAGTCTTATATCGACACCAGCGATGAATGGATTCAGGAAAGGAGTGGAATAAAAGAAAGAAGGTTTTTTAAACCAGGAAAAGACACGGTTTCGACCATGGCAGCCGAAGCATCGAAAAAAGCAATTGAAATCGCAGGAATAAAGACTGAAGATATTGATATGATCATCATGGCTACACTAAGCCCTGATTATTTTTTTCCTGGTTCAGGGGTTTTAGTACAACGATTACTGGGCTTAAAGAATATTCCTGCATTCGATATTAGACAACAATGTTCGGGTTTCATTTATGGATTATCTCTTGCAGATCAATACATAAAGACAGGAGCATGTAAAACGATCTTATTGATTGGATCTGAAGTTCAATCCGGTATTATGGAAATAAGTGATCGAGGACGTGATATTGCTGTATTATTTGGAGATGGGGCAGGAGCGGTAATTTTACAAGCTTCAGAAGAACCGGGAATATTATCTACACATATTCATAGCGACGGCGAGTTCGCAGAGGAATTATATATGAAAAACCCTGGAAGTATTAACCCAGATTTTGTTAGTAAACAAATGATAGATGATGGCGAACTACTTCCATATATGAATGGGAGAATGGTGTTTAAAACGGCAGTACAAAAATTCCCTGAAGTAATCGAAGAAGGCTTAGTTCAAAATGGTTTAAGCTCGAATGATATCGATTTATTTATTCCACACCAGGCAAATGCCCGTATCACTGAATTTGTAAGAGAAAAGCTGGGTCTTCCTGAAGAAAAAACAGTTAGTAATATCCATAAATATGGGAATACTACTGCTGCAACGATTCCTATTGCTTTGGCCGAATCAATGGAAGCTGGGTTATTAAAAAAAGGGGATCTTTTATGCTTAGCTGCGTTTGGTTCTGGGTTTACCTGGGGTTCTGCTTTTATTCGAATTTAATAGTAAATGATACTTTAGTTTAGGTATTTGATCACTTGGTTTAAAAAATTATCATTCATACTGCTATTTCTTCAAATTTATATCGATAAAAAAAGTTTCATTTAAATTAATCGATATGAAAACAAAATATTTAGTTCTTGCAATTTCAATATTGTTTTTAGGAATTACTTCTTGTAATAAAGAAGCAAATGAAGATGCAGATATTTCCAAAAGCATTGCGGATGTTGAAGCCAATGTGTACAGTGATGAATTTGAGAAAAGTGCAGATGTAGTCAGCTTTGATAAGCTATCTTCCGGAAATAATCAAAATGGACAAAACGGACAATTGCCATTATGTGCTGTTGTTACGATCGACTATCCGGAAGGAGCTCCTTTTCCAAAAGTAATTACAATAGATTATGGAGATGTGAATTGCGAGGTTCGTCCAAATCTATACAAAAGGGGAAAAGAGATCATTAGCATTAGTGACTCCTTAGTAAACCTTGATGCTGAAAGAACCCTTACTTTCGAAAATTATTTTATCAATGATAATGAGGTTTTTGGCTATAAAAAACTAACAAATACAGGTGTGAATGAGGATGGGTTTATGACTTATTCTATTGATAATGATCTTTCTATAGGAGAATGGACACGAGTATCAGTAGGTACAAAAATTTGGATTGAAGGATTTGATACAATGGATCCCCATGATAATGTTTTCTTATTGGATGGCTCTTCATTAACAAGCTTAGCTGATGGTACTTCAATTAGCAGAACCATTACACAATCCCTTCGCGTTGATCGATTATGTGGATATATTACTGAGGGAATAGTAAGCATTGTATGGAATGATTCAAATACTGCTATTTTGGATTATGGAGATGGAAGTTGTGATAATCTGGCTATCATTTTCGTTAATGATCAGGAATTCGAAATTAACCTTCATCATTTTGGTACAAGAAGGACACATTAAATGATATAAAATAAAAAAGCACCCTGACAAACTTAACTTCGTCAGGGTGCTTTTTTTATATTATTTCGATCAATTAGGCTTTTCCCATTTTAAGATCATGGCCCATTTTTTCTTTTTTAGTCTTTAGATAATTGATATTGTATTTATTAGATTCTATCTCTAGTGGAATATTATCTACGATTTCAAGTCCATACCCCATTAATCCGGTTCTTTTTTTAGGATTATTAGATAACAATTTAATCTTTTTTACACCAAGATCTCTCAGAATTTGGGCTCCGATCCCATAGTCCCTTTCATCTCCTTTAAATCCAAGTTCAATGTTCGCTTCAACCGTATCCATTCCTTTTTCCTGCAAACTGTAAGCAAGTAATTTATTTATAAGGCCTATTCCTCTTCCTTCCTGATTCATATAAACAACAACTCCTTTACCTTCTTTTTCGATCATTTTCATAGATGCTTCTAATTGTTGACCACAATCGCATCTACAAGAACCAAAAATATCTCCTGTAACACAAGAGGAGTGAACTCTAACTAAAACAGCTTCATCAGAACTCCACTTTCCTTTGATCAATGCTAAATGCTCTTGTCCGGTTGTTTTTTGTCTATAAGCAATTAAATTAAAGTGACCGCTTTTGGTAGGAAGATCCACATCGACAAGTCGTTCTATTAAACTTTCATTTTTTAAACGATATTCAATTAGATTCTCAATAGAAATTAGTTTTAATTTAAATCGATCGGCTATTTTACGCAACTCTGGAAGGCGAGCCATGCTTCCATCTTCATTCATGATTTCGACGATAACACCGGCAGGTTCAAATCCTGATAAGCGAGCTAGATCTATTGCAGCTTCTGTATGACCTGCTCTTCTTAATACACCTCCACTTTTAGCGCGTAAGGGAAATATATGGCCTGGTTTTCCTAATTCAGAAGCTTTTGTATTTGGATCGATCAACGATTTTATCGTAAGTGATCGATCAGAGGCAGAAATACCTGTTGATGTATTTTTGCTGATTAAGTCGACAGAGACGGTAAATGGGGTTTCATAAGCCGCAGAATTTTCAGCAACCATCAAATCCAGACCTAAAGCGTTACATCGTTCTTCGATCAATGGAGCACATATCAATCCTCTACCATGGGTTGCCATGAAATTGATCATTTCTGGAGTAACACAATTTGCGGCAGCAACAAAGTCTCCCTCATTTTCGCGATTCTCGTCATCAACAACTATTACAATTTTTCCGGCTTTTATTTCAGCGATCGCTTCTTCAATAGAATCTAATCTTATATCCTTTGTCATACCTAAATTTCAGAATGCAAAGTTAATTCAATTTTATTTGTTAGCCTTCAGAAGAACCAATAATTACATTCTCTAAAATATGGGTTGATTTCTCCCAATTAAAATGACTTATCACAAATCCATAGGCATTTTCTGCTAGTAATTTTCCTTCATTTTCGTTCTTAAGAAGATAAACGATTTGATCAGCAAATTCATAAGCGCTTGTAGCAATAAGTATTTCTTTTTTATTTGTTGCGCCTAAAGCATTATTTGCTAAGGGGCTTGTAATAGAAGGAATCTTTGTTGCCATCGCTTCTAGCAGTTTATTCTGTAGTCCACTACCCAGTCTTAATGGAGCCACAAATAATTTAGCCGACCAATAGGCTTCACGAATATCATCCATCCATCCGCTAATGATAATAGAGTCTGATTTAAGCGATTCAATTTTATGATGTGGTGTAGCTCCTGCGATCAGCAATTTGCAGTCAGGGAGTTCTTTTAATACGAGAGGAAAAATTTCTTTTGCTAAAAAAAGAGCAGCATCAACATTTGGAATATAAGACATGTTTCCGGAAAAAAGAAGATCATATTTTTTTTCTTTCAGCAAAGGATGGAAATAATTTGCATCTAAGCCATTTGGAACAATAGTGATTTTATTTCTACTCTCATGCCATATTTCATTTCTATCCTGCTCTGAAATAATAGTATGATGATCAAAATAGTCATAGATTAGGTTTTCATATCGAAGTAATCTCTTTGCTTCTGATTCGTAAACCAATTGAAAAAGTTTAGAGGCATTTTTCACCCTTCTTTCCATCCCCTTCGAAAAGGAATCCATATAATCCAATGTTTTTGGAATATGATGTTTGCTTTTAATATACTCGCTCGTCCTAATCAATTGCGCATAAAGATGATCAGGCTTAAAATCGGCAATTAATTTATCGACTTTCTTCTGTGCTTTTTTCTGATAGAAATAAGAAACCTGGAATGGTAGATTAGAAAAGAGAGCGAAAAATAGATTGATAAGAATTTTTACAGGACTTAGTTTAATAAATTCAACCCGCGAACATATTTTTTCTAATTCGGTTTTTGCATTTGGGGGTACGACTCCATCATATAAACAGCAAAGAAGGATATCATGATTTTTTGATAGTTCTTTAACCTGATGATAAATTCTAAGTTTATCTCCTTTTTCAAGAGGATAGGGGATTCGGGAAGCAATTACAAAGATCTTCATAAATAATCAGGCGGTGATTTTACCTGGATTAAAAATAGGTGAGGATAATAATTCTTCGTAAAAGGAGATAAGCATTTCAATGATTCTTTTTTCATTGTAATCACTTTCGGCAAGCGCTCTTGCACTTAGTCCCATTTTATTAATATTCTGTAAGTCCTCATTAAAATAATTAATCGCTTTTATAAAATCATCTACCTTATTAGCGATCCAAATATTCTTTTTGTTTTTATAATGCAACCCTTCTGCTCCGACAGCAGTTGATATGATTGCCTTTCCTAAAGCCATTCCTTCTATAATTTTAACTCTGATTCCTCCTCCTGATAATAGTGGAACTATCATTATAGAATTTGAGTTTATAAAATTTTTGGCGTCTTCAACCTCTCCTACAATATGTACGTTTGGAGATTTTCTTTTATAAAAATCTTCCGGCATATCTCTACCGGCAAGATAAAAATGTGATTTTGGGAATGCTTTGTTTATTTCCGGCCAAATCTCATCCAAGAACCAATTAAGACCTTCAATGTTCGGTGTCCAGTCCATCGATCCAAGATGAAAGAAATTTAATTGGGGGTTTTCATTAATTACGGGAGTATAGACATCTAAATTAATCCCAAAAGGAATAATAAGCTTTGGTTTTTTAGATCCTAATTTTTCAAAATCGATGGCGTCTCTTCTGCTAATAGCAGCAATTCCATCAACTTGATTTAAGATATCGAGTTCATAATTTTTCAGCTGATGCGCAAGTAAATTTAAATAGGCTCTTTTAGCAACATTCCCCGATTGACGGGCGAGACGTTTCCAAATAATAAATTCTAAATTATGCGAACGTAAAACGATTCGGGCATTTGAATGAGCACGTATCGAACTCAAATAGGGTGTCATAAAGAGACTTTCTAAATGAACGATATCATATTCGTTATTCTCCAATTCTTCTTGCAATTTAAAATCAAAGTCTGCAGAAAAAAAGCGACTAACATTATAAGAA
This sequence comes from Flavobacteriales bacterium, assembly GCA_024641785.1. Taxonomy (GTDB): domain Bacteria; phylum Bacteroidota; class Bacteroidia; order Flavobacteriales_D; family JAHECK01; genus JAHECK01. The sequence goes on from JAHECK010000069.1 coordinate 5,717, forward strand.
TCCTGTGTTATTAAACTGGAAAAAGCATCTACAATATTTAATGATGTGTCAACAAAAACGCTTTCTATTTTCGTTTTTTCAATAAAATCTTTTGGGATAAGTTTTTTTATAAATGGGTGTTTATGTGTTTCTATCGCAAGGATTTTTAAATCGATACCTGCGTTCAAAAGCCCTTGTGAAATATTCAGTATAGCCAGACATCCTCCATCTTTTGCAGGATAAGGTGATTTATGACAAAGTTGAAGTACTCTCATTATCCTTTTTTCTTTTTTTAAATAAGGCAATAATTGGATTCAAAAATTGCTTATAAAAATCTTTTTCTAATACCGACGAATCGTTAATCGCTTTATAGGTCAAAAATATAGCAAAAGGGGTTAAAACCATAATTCCTAGCCACATTCCTAACCATGGCGGCGCGACATCTGTTTTAACCATTTTTTCACCTGCAGTGCTGCTAATATGAAAAATTAAAAAGAAAAGAATTGAAAAAACGACCGGAAAACCAAGTCCTCCTTTCCTAATAATGGCTCCCAATGGAGCGCCGATAAAAAACAATATGATACATGCAAAAGACAACATCAATTTTCGATGCCATTCTATTTTATACCTGTTGATATAGCGTTGTCGAGTTAAAAATTCCTCTTCTGAACGATTAACATAATTTCTGTTGTTTCGAGTTAAATTTTTTGCTGCTTCTATGATTCGTAGAGGGTTTTCATCTTGAAGATAAGTATAAAAGCTCGAATCTGGGAGTGTTTCGTTCGAGTAAAGGCTTTGATTAACAGCTTTGCTTTTCACTCCTAATTCTTCATAATCATCATTGATAATTAATGAATCCAAATTTTGTCTATCAGGAGATCTCACATAAAAAAATTTATTAATATATGATTTATACTCATCCTTCCGAGAGTCATATTTAACCTGTAGGGAGTCCTCCATCAATTGAATCTGCTTAATATTTAGCATTTCATAATACTGACTAAATAACTCATCATCTGTTTTATTGAAGTCAAAGTTAGAAAGGTCAATTCTTAAGACCAGTTTTTTAAAATCACTACGTAATAGCTCAAAAGTATTATCAGCCTTTTTTGGTAATTTTTTGAACTGACTATCTTGGTATTCATAACCATCATATAAGGTTAGGATCATATTTCTTCCGTCCTCAGATTGCATCATACTACCCCATTTTGCTCTAATCACTTTATTATTTCCGGGTTCTTCAGCAGAATGGAAATAGATCAACACTCCTTCCAGACGATCATTTTCAGTATCATTTTTTCGAACTCTAATACTTACCCCATTCAAGCCATTATAAAAAGCATCATTTTTTAGATTTAGGGTTGGTTTTTTGCGAGTAATATCCCAGATAAGTGATCTAAGTTTTAAATTGGCGACCGGCCAAACATTATTTAGGAAAATAAATTCACCTGCGGCAGTAAGTAAAATTAAGAAGATCATCGGGCGCATAATTTTCATTAATGAAATGCCCGAAGATTTCATAGCCGTTAATTCAAAGTTCTCAGCAAGGTTTCCAAAGCTCATTATTGATCCAAGCAAGATTGCTAGCGGGATAACGATTGGAACGATCGTGGCGGAAGAGTATATTAAAAATTGTGCTATAATATACCATGGCAAGCCTTTTCCCATTATATCATCGAGATATAAAAAGAAATTCTGCATTACCATTAAAAACAGCACGGTTGCGAAAGCCAGAATAAAAGGCCCTATATATGTTCCTATAATTACTTTGTAAAGCTTCTTCAATTTTTACTACACTTTTCGGTGTAAAGCTACTAAGAAAAACAAAGATGTTGGTGCAAATTACAGACCAAGAATATGCTTAAGTTCAGAGATTTGAGATTCCCAAAGTTTTTCAGCGCTATCCATTTCGTCTTCTTCTGAAAAATCAGTGATTATTAAGGCAGTTTCATTCGTTAAATTATCGACTTCAATTTTAAATTCAAAGTATGAATCTTCGTTTTCATCTATATCATCTTCATCATCAATCCATTGAAATTTAGCGGATTCATCTTTCCTTTTATTAATTAATTTTGCTTTGGTTTCTTCTCCATCCCAAAAGAAAGTATAAATATCATTTCTAATATTTACATCATCAGAAAACCATTCAGATAATCCTGAAGGAGTAACGAGAAAATTATATAAGATTTTAGGCGAGGTATTTACTATAAACTCTAGTTCGTATTTCTGTTTTTCCATAGGTTCAATTTTCATAGCGGCTTTCTGCATCGGCTAAATATATAAAAAAAATGCTTAGTAAATCGGTAAAGTAGGTCATTGAAAAATTAAAATTATTCCTATATAATATAAGAAAAATAGATGGAAAAAATAGTTGAATATTAATTTTTATCAATAGCACTTGATGATTATATTTGCGCCCGCATTTAATAAAGAATTTTTTAGATTTTTTATTTCTGGCGAGGTAGCTCAGCTGGTTAGAGCGCATGATTCATAATCATGAGGTCGAGGGTTCAAGTCCCTCTCTCGCTACACAGGAGGACAAAGCTTTTAGAAGTTTTGTCCTTTTTTCTTTTTAAGTGATTAATGATCCGACCAAACAGCTATTTCATTAACCGAGGGATCAATAAAATGAAATCCTTTGGTCAGTAGTTGGTCATTTAAGTTAGTGCTTATTATTTTAACGATGTTGTAAGCAATAAGTAATTGCCTTGGTAGATCTTTTTTTAGCCTTTGCAACAGGTAGATCAAGATTGGATATTGAAAAATAGCAAAGTGAAAATTTAATAAAATGAATTTCTATTTTAATATTACAAATAAAAAAGGGGGCCGAAGCCCCCTTTAAATATATATTATTAAGGATCTTATTTATTAAGGATCACCTTTTTGATTTCATCTTTTCCATTAGTATGGATATGTAAAAAATAAATTCCATTCGATTCATCACTTAAATCAAATTTGATTTTATCTCTCATCTCATTAATAAGTTCATAACTAATCTGATTACCAATAATTGAATACACTTCTACAGATACAATAAAGCTTGGATCTGAAAGGACTAAAGTGAAATTACCCTTACTAGGATTTGGATAAATACTGTAGTTTAATTCTTCGATCTCATTAATTGAACTGCTAAAGTCAATACTTAAAATTGTAGTAACGATGCTATCACAACCGGCACTTGATTGGTAAACTTCAACATAATTACCGGCAGTACTTTCATAGACTCCGTTAATAAGTATACTATCTCCATTATTTATTGTTATTTCAACTTCTGAATAAAATTCAGTGATCGTCATTATAGAAATAGCAGTAATACTATCGTTTTCTAATGAAATTGCAGTAGTGTCATAGTATGTTCCAATTTCACTTATCCATTCATTATTAAAGAAAATACTATCACCCTCGCAAATGGTATTGATACTGAAATTATATATGTTTCCTTCTTTTATTTGTAGCATTTGATTTGCAGGGATATCATAGATCATTTGCGTTTCTCCCCCTAGCCAAGTCACTTCTAAACTATCTATAATACTATTCTCACCAAGACCAAAATGTAATATGGTAGAATTTTGGGACTCATAAGAAGAGCCTCCATCAACTTCTCTAAGGTAACTATCACCGTTTGCATACACAATCGCTTTGGTCCCAAATCCGTCATAATTATTTGTTGTTCCTTCTGTTTTAATTTTAAGCCAATTAAATTCACTTTCCAGATCATTTCGAAGTAAGTAACAGTTAAAAATAGTACTAGGATTATCACTCATGTTTACAACAAAAATGTCCAGATCTCCATCATTATCAATGTCACCATAGATCGCGCCTCTTGAAACTGCCGAGTCGATTTGTCCAGTATAATTCAGAGATTCTGTAAATAAATGGTTGTCGTTTGCTGTAAATAATGCATTAGCTTGATTTCGATTTATTTGTTGCATCAATACGCCGCCATTAGCTACAAATAAGTCAAGATTACCATCATGGTTATAATCGAAAAAGAAATTACCCCATGAAACTAGGGTTTCACAAAGAGTATTTACACTTCCTGCTACATCAGTATAGGTGTAGTCTCCTTCATTTTGATACATAATATTATTAGCCATATTCGAAACATAATAATCCAATTGTAAATTATTATCGAAATCACCCACTGCGATTCCCATTCCATTCATTGCAGCGTCCATTCCAATATTAAATGCAGTATTGGTAAATGAATTTAATGGATATTCGTTTTTTAACATAGCATTCTCAGGATAAATACCACCAAAATCATTGGCAATATAAATGTCAATATCATTATCCCAATCGTAATCGGTCATAGAAACAGCCAAGGTTGCACCGGTATTATCAGCTAATAAAGCTCCACCTTGCTCTGTAAATGTATTATCCCCATTATTGATGTAAAAATAGTTTGCTTTCGTTTCACTAATTTGTTGATAAAATGGAACGCCAGGAAAATTGAATATTTCAACATAATTACCTACATAAATGTCAAGATATCCATCCATGTTGTAATCGCCCATGGTTACAGATGTACTCCAAGTTGATTCAATAATTCCGGCAGCATTTGAAATGTTCGAAAATGTTCCGTCTCCCAGATTTTTAAAAAGCAAATTCGCCTCTCCTACACCTGTAGTAACGAAAACATCACGATACCCATCATTGTCGATGTCTCCGGTACAAACACCGTTTGTTTTTGTAGTTTGTGTAATTAAAAAGCCGGCTTCTAAACCTAATTCAGTAAAAGTCTCATCCTGGTTGTTATGATATAACTTGTCTCTGGAAGCTCCTCCCGTAACATAGATATCAAGGTAACCATCATTATCATAGTCAAAAAAGGCAGCTCCACCACCCATGATAAATTCATCAATATGCTGCTGATCAATGCCTGCGCTTTCTTCTATTCTTGTAAATTCCTGAGAATTAGCATTCAATAAGAGAAAAATAAATGCAGACGAGAGAAGTAATAGTTTTTTCAAGTTATTGTGATTTAATAGTTTAAGGCCGAAAAATAATACAATTCTAGTAAAACCAATGTTAAATCTTTCAATTATAACAACATTCTTTCTACTTGATATATTATAAAATCGGGAGTATTTCTATTAGATGATTGATTTGATAGGTTGCTACAACATCTTTTGAATAGGCTCCGTTTCGATTGAAATAGATTGTATCCATTCCAATTTTTCTTGCACCATCAATATCCGATTCGGGATTATCTCCAATCATGATGCATTCATTTATATTGCTTCCAATTTTATCGAGTGCAAAATTAAATGCTTGTGGATGAGGTTTCTTCTCACCGGCATCTTCTGATGCAATGATATGCGTGAAGTAAGTATTTAATTTACTTGATTCCATTTTGATCTCTTGTATTTCAGAGAAGCCATTGGTAAGGATGTGTAGTTTGTATTTTTTTTGTAATTGTGTAAGAACTTCATATGTTCCTTCTATAACATGTGGTTTCCGTGGACTTTTATATAAATAAGATTCGCAGATCGTCTCCGAAAGTATTTTATCATACACACCATAACTTTCTAATGTTCTTTGAAAACGAATGATTCGAAGCACTTCTTTTTTGATTTTATTTACTCTGTAGTCTGCCCAGCATTCTTCATTTATAATTTTATAACGCCTATAAAATTCATTAAAATCATCGATTCCAAAATGATGTAATTCTAATTCAATATAAACTTCTTGCAAAGCGATATTTGAATTTCGATCAAAATCCCATAAGGTATGATCAAGGTCAAAAATAATATGCTGATATTTTTTCATCTATTAAAAAAGGACTGCAATTCCACTTAGTAAAAATGACCAAACTACTGAAGATGTATAAAGTAGAAATAGCATTTTTTTCTTTTTTAAGTGAAAATATTTTGCTGATATAATTGAACTAATTGGAATAGAAAGAAAAGGTAAAATAAGAAAGGCAAGACCAAACATGCCCATTGTATTTTTTACTTTAACTAAAAATCGATTTGTTGAGGTAAATATTTTTTTTTGCTTTTTACTTCCTTTTTCTATGGCTTCTTTCCTTTTTCTTATTCCTCTTTCAATAAAAAAAGTGGATGTTTTAAAAAAAAAAGTGATCCCAATAAAACTACCAATGATATTAATTAAAGAGGCTGTAATGAAATTGAAATTATGCACATGCACAGATAAAAAGGGCACAAAAAGAAATTTTACCGTGCTCAACAAAATCAAATATGATATAATTAATATATCTCCCATTAATTTTAATCTCTTTTTTTACCGTATGCGAGATCTCCGGCATCTCCTAGACCCGGAACTATATAGGAAGTAGCAGTAAGCTCGTCATCAATATTTCCAAGCCAAAGTGTAATTTCATTTTTATTACAATTCTTTTTTACAAAGGCAACCCCTTCTTTGCTAGCGATCAGCGAAACGATATGAATATGTAACGGTGTCCCAATTGCTTTTAGTGCGTTTATCACCGTAATCATTGAGGCCCCGGTTGCTAACATAGGATCGGAAATAATAAGGATTTTACCATCAATATCCGGACTACTTAAGTATTCCATTTTAATAGTAAAAGACACTTCATTTTTATCATGTTTTCGATAAGCAGAAATAAACGCATTTTCAGCCTTATCGAAAAAATTTAAAATCCCTTGATGTAAAGGAAGTCCTGCCCTCAAAATGGTGGCTATTACCGGCTGAACTTTTGGTAAATCAATTTCGACTTCACCTAAGGGAGTTATTATCTTTTTTTTCTCGTAAGGAAATGTTTTGCTTAATTCATATGCAAATATTTCCCCACAACGTTCCAGATTTCTTCTAAAACGCATCGAATCTTTTTGTATCTCTTCATCCCTTATCTCAGCTATGAACTGATTAAAAATGGAATTTGAATTTCCTAAAACATGCATGATTATAGCTTTAATTTTTAAGCCACTTTAACAGCAGCGGCAAACGGTTTATTACTACATGTAAATATAGTTTTTCTTTAGCTCCAAATCGGTGATAAAAGTTTGCGAGTTCTGAATTATCACTTCCTTCAAAATCTAAAATGATATTCTGCTTTGCGTTTAATTCGATTACCCTATTTATAAGGAAAAACATAGCTCGATTTTTTCTGCCATCAGCATTTATTGATGAAAATAAAAACACTTTTCGATTTTGAAAATTCAGGAATATTGCTCCTCCTAAAAATGTATCTTTTTTATAAATATGATAGCTATCAATTACATTTTTTTCTTTACCGGCTGCACATAGATTTCCGAGTAATGAAGAATTTATTTTCTTTCCTTTTAATTCTTTAGCTTTATTTTCAAAAAATGTTGAAATGATCAGGTCGGTATTTTCAGCTTCTTTCATTTCAAGTCCTGATGAGATCGCTTTTTTAATATTTCGCTGAGTATTCTTATGGAAATTCTTTAAAAGTTCATCGTAATCATAAGAGAGATCAAGTTCAAAGTTTTTTCTCTTTTTATATTTTATCCTTGAATGAGAAAATGAAGGCTTATTGTCTTGATTTAAATTAAACTCCAAAAAGGAAAAATCGTTTGAAACCTTTTCGATTATTTCTTCGATGATCGCAGGTGATGCTAATGATTTACCAAAAACACCCAGTTGCTGTGTAAATTCTGGTGGATAAACATAACTAAAGCTCCACTTTTTGCGATGGGGTAAAGGAAGAACGAAATCATAATCATTTACAATTAATGCTTTCCAATTTGGCGAAACGATATCTAAATACCAGCTTTGAGAATAGGGGAAAGGATTTGGATAATTTGCTAATAAATGATCCCATTTAATTTTATCGATATTAGAATTTTCAACTATACTAAAGGTATTCATGGTACAGCCTTTTGAAGCAAATGTTCATATACCTGTCTCCAATCAGTCCATAATCCTTCATTGCTGACCGTTTCATTATGCCATAAACTGATAAATAAACCATCCACTTTTTTAACTTCTAAAATCAGTTTATCTATTATTTCGAAAGCTTGTTGTGGAGTCGTATCCATATAGAATTTAAGAGTAGCCTCCATCACTGCAAAAGGAAATAGCATTAGACTTGTCATTTCTTCCCTGTCAAGGTCATAAAAAGGATAAGGACTAGCTATACTGGCTCGAAATCCAACTTCCGAAGCAAATCCCATTGAATAGTCTTCTTTTATTTCATGTTGAATAAGTCGCCGGTAAGTTTCAGGCATATTCAGGATAAGGAAATGTTGCCGGCTTCTTATTACTTCGAACTTACTTATCAGTGTAAGACGTTCTATTTCTTTAATTAATTTTTCAGGATTTTTATTAGATCCATAAGAAGGGTGAATCCCAATTTGCGAGCGATCTGATATAGATTTTATTAATGATTGAAATTTATTGCTCCATACCGGAACATTTTTATCATTAAGTCCATAATCAGCCAGCAGGAAGAAATAAAGGCTTTTCAAATTGTATTTGTCTTGCAGATCCCATAAATATTGATAATTATCATAAGGATCTTTCTTATATCCTAGCAAAACACCTATTCTTCGATAAAGGTTTTTAAAATTAAAAGTGAGTATGTCTTTAATTGAAGCGGCCGTTGTTCTAACAAAACCTTTTTGTTTATAGGCCCATGCATTATCAATATCAATTGTATTTAAATATTCATAATTACCTCTCTTGACTTTTAATTCCGGGTACTTTTCTTCGATAAGATCGTAAAGAAATAGTGCATACTTATTCACCATTGGTTTTCTTAAAAAACCATTTTTATAGGCAAAAGAATATTTAGCATCAAAACGATCGTACTGGTCTCTAAGATGAGGTAAATATTCTTCGTATCTCGTAACAAAATAAAATGCTGACGAAAATATATCAAAGGGGATATACTTGTTTTTTGGAGTTGGAAAGGCACCCTTAAGGTTACCAGCGTCAACAAATATTCTTTCCTCATCTTTAATTCCGGATTCGAACAAAAGTTTAGAAGGAGGGAGGTGAATCCCATTAGAAGATTTTATTTCAGAATAATTTAATAATGGAACAGTAGCATTTTCTAATATTTCTTTGTCGCTGGTGATTTCATAATTTAAATCACCTATATGCTCAAAGAACAATGAGAAGATATAATTTATACGGTGAGTTATACGCGGAGTATAAATCAATAATTTCATTTGCACATGTATTAATTAAATATTGAAATTCTAATGCATTATCATTTTATAGTCTCGCTTCATCTGCATAACTATAAAAATTATTATTGCTTACAATTAAGTGGTCTAAGATAAGGATATCCACTAATTTTCCGGCATCTCGTATTTGTATTGTTATTTTATCATCATTAGTGCTTGGCTTTAGATTTCCAGATGGATGATTATGATACAATATAATGCTACATGCTAAGAGATCAAGAGCATTTTTAAGAATAACTCTAACATCTACAACAGTGCCATGAAGTCCACCCTTGCTTAATGCTTTCAGAGAAATCAATTTATTGGACCGGTCCAGGTATGCGACCCAAAACTCTTCAACCTGTAAATTATAAAGATGAGATTTAATTAAAAGAAAGGCATCCTGACTTGAGTTTATCTGAGTTCTCGATTTTGAATCTTCAGACATGCTTCTTTTACTAAGTTCTAAAGCAGCAACAATTGTTGTAGCTTTTGCTTCTCCAATCCCTTTATGTTTGGTAAGTTCAATTACTTTCTTTTTTCCTAATTGAGTCAAGGAATTATCACACGATTGTAATAATTCAATGGCAAGGTCTAAAGCATTTTTACCTGCACTTCCCGATGAGATGAGGATGGCAAGGAGTTCAGCATTTGATAATGTTGCGATTCCTTTACTCAGTAATTTCTCTCTAGGGCGATCGTCTTCAGAAAGCGATTTTATTGACCGTTTTACAAGGTAATTTTTCATTTTAGAAAAATAACAAAAGGAGTAAAGCGGAAAATACGTGCTTTATGGGATATTGAAATCGTAGTTAAATTAAAAAAGCCATCCCGAATATTCAGGATAGCTTGGTTATCTTAAACTACAGTTCTAAACTGTAAATTATAGTTTTCCTATTTGGATAGCCAATTTTGATTTTAAATTTGATGCTTTGCTTTTATGAATAATATTCTTTTTAGCTAAGCGATCAATCATTGAAACCACACTTGGATACACTTCTTGCGCTTTTGTTTTATCGGTCATTGTACGCAAAGTACGTATAGCATTACGCGTTGTTTTGAAGTAATACTTATTACGTAATTTTCGAACTTCACTTGATCGAATTCTTTTTAAAGCTGACTTATGATTTGCCATTATATATAACTTAAATTATTGTAGCCCGTAGGGGATTTGAACCCCTGCTACCAGGATGAAAACCTGGCGTCCTAACCCCTAGACGAACGGGCCAAAAAAATACTTAAAAAACGTTGTAGCCCGTAGGGGATTTGAACCCCTGCTACCAGGATGAAAACCTGGCGTCCTAACCCCTAGACGAACGGGCCGTCCTATCTAAAAAAGGAATGCAAATTTACTACTATTTTTTATCCGTCAAAGTAAAAATTGATTTATTCAAAATCATGCTTTTTATCTGTTCCGAATTTGAAGCCTAACTTCTTGGAAGTCTGTGTTTTAATTTCATTATTAAAGTCAATAATTTCTGCTATAGACACCGTTTGAACGTTTGAATACTGAGGAACACTTAACTCAAATTCCATTGAATAGTTTATTAAACAGACCATTATACTGTATTGTAGGTCGCTTGTAAATAATTGACTTTTTAAATATGGATAATGTGAACCTAGCCTAAGTTTACTTTCTAAAACAAAATGATTTTCTTTATTTACAAAAATTCTGGCGATTAGAAATCCCAGATCATTATCTCTGTTATAGGTCACCGAATCAGCAAGGAAGTTATATACTCGGAACATGATACCATAAGCACGAGAAGGATCTTCTTGAAAATAAGATTGCTTCCAATAATAATGCGTTTTATCATATTGAAATACATTAGTATGCATATGAAAAATTAAAATATCACCACCAATTACAAGTCTGAATTCTTGTTCAGAAATGTCCTCAAAAACAAGTTTAACTCTTGGATCTATTTTATTGTAAGCAGCAGCTAGTTGATCAATTAAGTTCTTAGCACTTTCTTTAAATTGACTAAAAGCGATCTTTCCATGGGCAAATACATCTTGTTTAACAGATGCTTTACTTTTTAACAGCTCGATAATTTTATCTTTTCCTTTCAATTTTAATATGCTTTTGCAAATAATACCCTTCCAATAGAGGCTTTTCCGGAAAAAATACATTTTCCATCTTCCAATTTACGATTAATTGGAATACATCTGATTGTAGCTTTTGTAGCTTTTTTAATTTCTTCTTCAGTTTCATCACTGCCATCCCAGTGTGCATAAACAAAACCTCCCTTGTTATTGATAACATCGATAAACTCATCCCATGTATCCACATTATGGGTATTTTCTTCTCTATATTTAAGGGCTCTGTTATAAAGATTTGCTTGAATAACATCCATCATTGAAAGTGCTTTTTCAGCGGCTTTATCAATTGAGACAAGCTCTTTGCTCAATTCATCCCTTCTTGCCATTTCACAATTGCCATTTTCTATATCACGAGGACCAATCGCTATTCTTAATGGAACTCCTATTGCTTCATATTCTGCAAATTTCCATCCCGGTTTTCGATTGTCATCATCATCAAATTTAACTCTAAGTCCAAGAGCTTCCATTTCTTTCTTAAGTCTAACAGCGACTTCGCTAATCATTTTTAGCTGCTCCTCATTCTTATAAATAGGAACAATAGCTACCTGAATTGGAGCTAATTTAGGAGGAAGAACCAATCCGAAATCATCAGAGTGCGTCATAATTAATGCTCCCATTAATCGAGTTGATACACCCCAAGATGTTGCCCAAACATAATCGAGCTTTCCTGTTTTATCGGCAAACTGAACATCAAATGCCTTAGCAAAATTTTGTCCTAAAAAGTGGGATGTTCCAGCCTGTAGAGCTTTTCCATCTTGCATTAAAGCTTCAATACAATAGGTTTCTATAGCCCCTGCAAATCGTTCACTTGGAGTTTTTAATCCTTTTATAACCGGCATAGCCATATATTCTTCGGCAAAATCAGAATAGAGATCAAGAATTTTTTCTGCTTCTTCAATCGCTTCTCCTTTTGTTGCATGAGCGGTATGACCTTCTTGCCATAAAAATTCAGCAGTTCTTAAGAAGAGTCTCGTTCTCATTTCCCATCTCACTACGTTAGCCCATTGATTAATAAGTAATGGTAAATCGCGATATGATTGAATCCATCCTT
>JAHECK010000070.1 GCA_024641785.1 Flavobacteriales bacterium
TGGCACAAGCGATAATCTCGATATTCAGATCGAAAAATATAGTATTGATTCCTTAAACTTAGTATCCACCTTTCCAGTCGATATCTACTTTGAAAAAGGAGATGAATTTAATGTAGAAGTTACATGGCTTGTAGGTGATATATTATGGATCTTCACCACTCATTTTAGAAAGAAGGAGAACATTATCGATTGTTATAGTCAGCAATTCAATATTAATGGGAGGATGAAAGGAGAGAAATTGCTTATTGATGAAATTGATGTTGAGAATAAAAAAGAACTTGGCGAGTTTAATTTTATTCTTGGAATCGACAATAAAGTAGCGATGATGGTCTACACCCCTCCGGTAGATAAATACGAATATGAAGCTATCAAATATAAAATGGTCAGCATCGATCAAAGGATCATCTGGAGTGAAAATTTAGAATTAAGTCATCCTGCAGATTATTTTGAGATTCTAAAACATGTAGTAAAAGACTCATCTCATGTATATGTTTTGGGAGTGGCTTATACTAATCGAGTAAATGCTTCTAATAAAAGTAATGTTAAAAACACCGGAAAATATGCTTTGTATTCTTATAACAGAGACGAACGGAATTTTAATGAATCTTCCCTTTCACTAAATGGTCGCTACATCACTTCGGCAACGATGATGAATGATACTTCCGGAAATCTTTATTTGATCGGATTGTTTTCAAAAACGAGGTCATTTTCTGTCTCGGGTGCTTTTTATTTAAAGACGGATATGAATACCGGAAAACTGGTTGAAAAAGGCTTTTCAAATTTCGATCAGGATCTTTTAAGGCAATTTATAACAGAGAAAAGAATCCGAAACGATAAGGAACTGGATTCATTTGATATTAGAGATCTGTTTGTCGACTCTTTAGGAAGAGTGATCCTTGTCGCAGAGCAATATTATGTTACATCAACTACTTATACCGACCCTAGAACAGGCCATATTATTTACACTTATTATTATCATTATAATGATATTCTATTGGTAAAATTCAATAGAGAAGGAAGAATAATTTGGGGAAGAAGAATACCAAAAGAACAGCAAACCCTCGATAAAACAGGCTATTTTGAATCCTATGCAGCGATTTCGAAAGGAGATCGATTTGCAATTGCATTTAATGATAATCCTAAAAACATTGAATATAATCCGAATCCTAAAAGTATGATCATCTATGAAATGGATGATCCATCCGAGGCAGTAGCTGTATTAGTTATGTTTAAAGATGATATAGGTGGAGATAAAGAAATTCTTTTCGACTCTAAAGAAGCAGATTACATATTTAACCCAAATATCTTTTATCGAATAGATGAAAATGTTTTAATTATGTTTGGGCAAGGATATAAAGACTACCGATTTATTAGGGTAGATATGAAGTAGAATTATATCATTGATGAATATGTGAATTTTCACGTTACCCTGAGCTTGTCGAAGGGATGTTTACTGCCCTTCGAAAAGTTCAGGGTAACTGTACACCACTGAATAGTATTGACCGGTTTTGAGTTTATAATTTTATGCTTTTCTAATTAATTTCTTCGTATTTTTTCCTATCTCCCGCTGAAATCCGAGTGTCTTATTTAACTGAAAAACCGACCTAAGAGAGGCCTTATATTCATTAGTAAAAAGTGATTTCCATAGGAGATGACCCCAGCAGGATCTTACAAAAAAAATTGTTTAACCCCTCTGGGGTCATGATCTATTATGTAGCAAGTTTAGTTATAGGCCTTAGACCCCGCTGGGGTCAATTGTTAAATTAACTTTTATGGTCAACCTATATTAGGGACATACAAACATTTAACTTCGCGCTTCTATCTAAACTTTCTCGTCCCAGTAGTTTGGATTATATTTTTCCCCTTTTTGATTCCAGTAATTAGGGTTTACCCGATGTCCATCCGGACTTTTTAATCTTCTTCCATATACAGCTAGAACAGGATTAAAAGTAAGGTCAGTTACAGCGACCATCATTGTTTTAGGATCCTCTTCATTTTTCCTTGCTTCTTCGCCCCATTTTACTTCAAAGCCGTTATGCTCCAGTATACTTTTTAAAAAATTGACCCGTTTTATATCTTTAATACCACCTTCAACAACTCGATAGGTATCCCCTTCGATTTCTATTTCAATATGTTTTCCTGATTCTAAGCCCATTTCTTTTATTTTTTAAACTCCCCAACTTAAGGTATATACCCAATCATATATTCCTCCAAGGAATCCGATCAATATAATACCAGCCGCAGCTAAAGATAGTCCAATTTTCATCATATTATCCGATTTAAAGTAAGGAATCGCATTTTCATTAGGTGTAATGAAGATTGCCTTAACAACGATCAAATAATAATAGAGTGATATTATCGTATTTAATACTGCAATGATTACAAGCCAATAATAGCCCTGACTTGCTGCTGATGTAAACAAGAAGAATTTTCCAAAAAATCCCGCTAGTGGTGGTATTCCTGCTAAAGAGAACAGTGAAAGCATCATTAATAGCCCGAGTTTTGGATTGCTCTTATAAAGCCCATTATACTCCGAGATCTCTTCCTTTCCTGAAGCATTATAGATCGCACCGGCTACTCCAAAAGCACCTAAATTTGAAAAGATATATACCAGTACAAAATAAATAACGGTTGCCATTCCCATCGCGCTTCCTGCGATAATTCCAAGTAGAATAAAACCTGCCTGAGCAATCGAAGAGAAGGCTAAAAAACGTTTGATATTCGTTTGTCTTAGCGCAAATAAATTACCGATGGTCATCGTTAATATGGCGAGAATATATACCGCCATGGTCCAGACTTCCTGTAAAACAGGAAAGACTTTATAGAGGATCATTACAAGTACAAAAACTGCTGCTCCCTTTGATATTACCGATAGGTAAGAAGCAACCGGAATAGGCGCTCCTTCATACACATCTGCTGTCCACATATGGAATGGAACCAATGATATTTTAAAAGCAAGACCACTAAAAAAGAAAAGCATACCCAATACATTTAAGTTGGTCATGCTCATCATTTCGCTGATCTGACTAAAATAGATACTTCCATTAGAAGCATAGATAATACTTACTCCCATCAAACTGATTCCTGTAGAAAGTGCTCCTAAAAGAACAAATTTGATCCCTGCTTCAACCGATTTCACCTTTTTAACCTCATATGCCGCTAGAAGGGCAGTAGGGATAGTAGCTAATTCAATACCAATAAAAAGCATTAAGAAATCACCTGCAGAGATCATATAATCCATACCTACCAGTGTAGATAAAAGGATAACGGTAAACTCGGAGCTGTTCTTTTTATGATCTTCGCTATTTAACCATGCGGAAGATTGAAGCATTATGATCAAAACACCAACATTTAGGATGTTTTTCATCAATAATGTGGTCTCATTCAGCTGGTACATTCCGCCAAATAGACTCCCTGTTTGAGAAGGAAGGAATCCGGCTACGGTAACGATAGCGAATAAAATGATGGCAAGAGAATCGATGCCTTTTCTTGCTCCCTGAGCACGAAATATAGTTGCGATTAGTAAAATTAGTATGCTACTAATTAGGAGAATTTCCTGGCGCATTAAAAGTATATTGGTCATATTCACAAGCTCTTTTTTATCTAACAACAAACCTTTCAACGAGTAATCCTACACTCTCGCTGATCATATTTGATAACCAACTTGGAAAAAATCCAATAGCGGTTATGGCAATAATTAATAGGAAAATACTCACCTTTTCAAACCAATGAGCATCACCTAATGATAAAAATTCTTTATTTTTTATAGGTCCAAAAAGCATAATTCCTGCAGCGCGTAAAATATAAACGGCAGTAATTACGATGGAGGAGATCACTAAAACGGTGGAGATACGGGTAAACAGATCACTGTTCTGAAAAGCACCAACAAAAATGGTCATTTCAGCAACAAAGGCACTAAATCCCGGAAGACCTAAAGAGGCAAAACCGGCGATCATATAGCTCACCCCTAAAACAGGCATCACTTTCATTAAACCACCCATTTGATAGATATCACGGGTATGGGTTCTACTATAGATCATTCCTATCAATGCGAAGAAAAGGGCTGTTATAAAACCGTGTGAGATCATTTGAAGTACCGCACCCGTAAAAGCGATCCCATTGAACATTAATATGGCGAATAAAATTAATCCCAAGTGACTCACAGAAGAATAGGCGTTGATGTATTTCAAATCCTTTTGAACCAATGCTGAGAAAGCACCATATACCGCTCCGATCGTTGCGAGTATGATAAAGAACCAAGCCATTTCCTGTGCAGCCTGAGGCATAAGATAAACCGCAATTCTCAAGGCACCATATCCTCCTAATTTCATCAATACTCCTGCATGCAGCATCGAAACCGCTGTAGGTGCTGATGCATGACCATCAGGTGACCATGTATGTAAAGGGAAAAGAGCGCCTAAAGCTCCAAATCCTATAAAAGTAAGTGGGAAAAAGAACAATTGAGCCGCAAGTGGAATATCGTGTTTTGCAATCTCCGTAAAATTGAAGGTGAGCATTTCTCCCTCAGGAGCTGAATTAAAATAGATCCCGATAATTCCAACCAATAATAAAGCTGAAGCACCCATCAAAATAAGGGTCAGTTTCATTGCAGAATACTCCTTTTTTCCGCTACCCCAAATCCCAATAAGTAAGTACATCGGTATTACCGCTAACTCGTAATAAAGGAACATGGTAAAGAGATCGAGCGAAATGAAGAATCCAAATACTCCGGTCGCTAATACAATAAGGGTAGTATAAAATTCCTTAGCTTGATTTTGAATTTCCCAGGAAGCAAATACTCCTGCAAAAGCTATAATGGCAGTTAGTAAAATAAGCGATACTGAAATACCATCCACTCCAATTGCATAGTGAATATTAAAACTTTCGTACCAAACATGGTCTGACGTAAACAACATGGCTGCGGTTTCGCCGGCCTCTCTTTGATTTAAATAGGTAACAACAAGAAAAATACTAAGCAGTAGTTGAAATCCCATACCGATCGCAGCACTTATTCGAGCGCCTTTATAATCCTTCGAAAGATTAATAACAATCATTGTTATTACTGGAACGATGATAAGTAAATTGAGCATATTCATAGTCGGTCCGTATTTATGATATGAGATAAATGAATAGTAAAAACAAAGCGAGTACACCACTGATCATGTACATTCCATATTTCTGAAGCTGTCCGGATTGCAAGCCTTTAATTTGATCAGAAACCGTGTTGCTTAATGAAGCTAATCCGTTCCAGGTGCCATCTATTATATGATGATCGAACCAATTGGCGGCTTTCGCGAGCATATTAAATAAAATAGTATGTGTAACCCAGAGATAGATCTCATCGATATAAAATTTATTATAAGAGCTTTTGTAGATCCCCGGAACCGCAGCTACGATCTTATCAGGAACCTTACTCGGTTTCATATACATAACAGCTGCAACGATAATCCCTGCAACCGCTACTAAAATAGAAGGGAGCGCTACGTCCCAATGCATGTGAATATGAAAGGGCATCATATCGCTGCTAATAAACTTACTGAATGGAATAAAACCGGTAACGGTACTTGCTATTGCAAGGATCATTAATGGGATGGTCATTGAGAATGGAGATTCATGAGGAGTATGCGTATAGTTCCTCTTTTCTCCCCAGAAAACAACAAAATAAAGTCGGAACATATAGAAAGCAGTCAAACCGGCTACTGCCCATTCTATCCAAAAATAGATCGGGTCTTTAGCTAAAGCAGCAACTAATATTTCATCTTTACTGAAGAAACCCGAAAATGGTGGAATCCCTGATATTGCTAATGCAGCGATCAGGAAGGTGATATGGGTTATCGGTAAATATTTTTTCAAATTTCCCATGTCTGTCATTATGTTCGAATGAACCGCATGAATAATGGCTCCTGCTCCTAAGAATAATAATCCTTTGAACATGGCATGGGTAAATAAATGGAACATCGCTGCCATATATCCTAAACCTTCTTCTCCGCCATAACCTGAAACACCCAGTGCCATCATCATATAACCAATTTGCGACATGGTAGAAAAGGCTAGAATACGCTTAATGTCTTTTTGTGTAAGAGCAATTATCGCTGCAAAAAGTGATGTAAATGCACCAACAATGGCAACAATTTCTAATGCTCCCGGGGCAGCAAAGAAGTAAATCGGGAAAAGTCGAGCGACTAAGAATACACCGGCAACAACCATCGTTGCGGCATGGATCAAAGCGGAAACGGGAGTTGGCCCTTCCATCGCATCCGGTAGCCAGATATGTAATGGAAACATGGCTGATTTACCGGCACCACCGATAAAAATTAAGGTCATTGCCCAGGTGATCACTGAAATTCCCATAAAACCAATGGCCGGAGCACTTGCTATTGCAGGCCCGTTAAGGTCATTGAGCGTCGCAAAATCAAAAGTTCCTGTAAAATAGGAGAGAAGTAAGATCCCTACTAAAAATCCAAAATCAGCGAATCGCGTAACGATAAATGCTTTTTTCGAAGCAGAGACTGCTGAAGGTTTGTCGTAATAATATCCGATCAATAAGAAAGAGGAAACCCCAACCAATTCCCAGAAAATATACATTTGAAATAAGTTGGTAGCAATGACCAAACTGATCATTGAAAAACTAAATAAAGAAAGGAAAGAATAAAATCGAGCAAAGCCACTGTCTCCCTTCATATAGCCAAAACTATAGATGTGGACCATGGAGGAAATGGTGGTAATAACGACCAGCATCATAATAGAGATCGGGTCGAGTAGAATTCCCATATCGATATGGAGCGCATCTGAAAAGCGCAGCCAGGTCATATTATAAGCGAGGGTACTTGGATAAGCACCATCTACAATCCCATCGACAAAGAAATAGTGATAGGCTGTAAAATAGGAGAGTACCAGAGCCAATAAAATTGCTGAGGTAGCGATTAATCCGGAAATTTTAACATTCATTTTTCCTCCAAACAATCCTGTAAAAAGAAAGGAAAGGAATAAAACGAGCGGAATTAACAGGGTATATGAATATATCGTTTCGGTCATGATTGTTTAATATTTCATGGTACTTACATCTTTCACTTCGATATCGTGTAATTTTCGATATACATTGATAATAATTGCAATGGCTACAGCAGCTTCAGCAGCGGCAACAGCGATAACAAAAAGGCTAAAAACCTGTCCCTGGATCATATCGGGATTTAAGTATTTATTAAATGCAACAAAATGAATATTTACCGCATTTAATATCAGTTCTACTGACATAAGCATCGTGATGAGATTTGTTCTTGTAAAGAATCCGTACAAGCCAACAAAAAACATAAAGAGGGCGATGAAAGAAAAATGTTCTATGGGAATAGTCGAGAGCATAATTATCTTTTTTTAGCAATAACAATAGCTCCGATCATGGCAGCTAAAAGTAAAATACTGATTAATTCAAAGGCGAGAACATATCCATTTTCGCCATAATTCATAAGTGCCATTCCAATAGCACGAACATCGTAAGGAGCTTCTGCAATAGTGTTTTTTGGCTGCAGATCTGCGTTTGCGATCACCCAGAAACTCAATACAAATCCGATAATACTAATGGCGGCAGCACCTAATTTTCTTGTTATACTTGTTACTTCTAATCGGTCGTTAATATGACTGGTTAAAAGAATAGAGAATACGATAAGGACGATGATCCCTCCGGCATATACCGTTAATTGGACTACTGCTAAGAAATTATAGTTTAGCATTAAATAAATGGCTGCGGTGGAAAGAAGTACAAAAAGTAAGTAGACTGCAGCGCGTAAGATCCGTCTCGTCGTTACGGTAAGAACGGAAAAAACAAGGATCGAAAAAGCGAGTGAATAAAAAATTATTTCTTCCATTATTCTTTGACGTTGGGATCTAATTTTGATCCTGGTTTATTAAGAATTTGAGTTAAAAGACTTCGGTCATAAACAGCATGCTCGAAAGTTTGATCCATTATTATCGCATCGGTCGGACAAGAAAGGATACATAGATTACACAGCGTACACATCGAATAATAATAGACAAACTGGTTGATCACCTTTTTCTTTTTACCTGTTTCCGGATCTTCAAGTCGTGGTGCAATGATCTCAATACTTCCATTAGGACAGGCAATCTCACAAGCGGAACATCCTGTACATGCATGAAGGTTATTTTCATCATGCTTCAACACAACGATTCCTCGAAAACGATCATACATTCTCAATGTCGCTTTATTATCGGGATATTGTTGTGTAATGATCTCTTTTCGGGCATTACGAAAGTAGTATCCGGTCACTGTCATTCCCTGAAATAGGGTTTTTAGTCCGGAGAAAATGCCTTTAAAATAATTTCCAATCTCACTCATATCAATAGATTAAAAATGCCATCCCATTAGGGTGATGAAAGCAGCAAAAACTAGGTTAACTAAACTGATAGGCAATAAATATTTCCATTCAAGGGTAAGTATCTGATCGATACGTAATCGAGGAAATGTCCATCTAAACCACATCAATAATAGAATCAAAAAAGTTACTTTTCCAATAAACCAGATCACCGAAGGGATCATATCCGCAATTGAATTAAACGCTTCCCATTCGCCAATATGTAATGGCATCCATCCTCCCAGAAACAGCGTAGCTGCAATAGTTACGATGATAAATAAGTTTACATATTCCGCTAAAAAGAAGAAGGCAAACTTAATTCCGGAGTATTCGGTATGAAAACCTGCGGTTAATTCGGATTCAGCTTCAGCGAGATCAAAAGGACCTCTATTCGTTTCGGCTGTACCAGCGATCAAAAAGATAATAAAGGCGATCCAAACCGGGATATGACCTTTAAAGATCCACCATCCATTGGCTTGAGATTCTATAATATCTCCAAATTGCAGACTTCCTGAAAAAACGATGATAACCATGATCGAAAGTCCGGCAGATAATTCATAACTCACGATCTGAGCTCCGGAACGCATGGCGCCAATCAAGGAATATTTATTATTACTGGACCATCCTGCGAGTAAGATCCCAAGGACCCCGATTGAAGAAACAGCTGTAACAAATAACACTCCTACATTCAGATCCATCACTTGAATCCCTTTCGCAAAAGGAAGTGCAGAAATAACAATAAAAGGAGCCAGCATCATTATAAAAGGAGCCAGGTTATAAAGAAACTTATCTGAACTTCCAGCCGTTAATGGCTCTTTCATGATCAGCTTCGTAATATCGGCTACCGTTTGCATTACTCCTTGAAAACCGACTCTGTTGGGTCCAATTCGCAGTTGAAACCAGGCAGCTACTTTTCTTTCGGCATATACAAGTGATAAACCCAGAAAAGCAATAAAAGCAATGGCAGATACACCAATAAGTGTATAGCCGATAATACTTGCAAGAGGTTCAGAAAAAGTACTGATCAACCAATCGTTTATTGATTGAAAAAATCCACTAAAATCATATATAGTTAAGTACATAATTATCGGTCAATATCAGGTACAACAAGATCAAGCGTCGACATGGTAGCTACAAGGTCGGCAATTTTGCCACCTCGAGCCATTCTATCCAGGGCACTTAAATTGGAAAATCCAGGGGAACGAAATTTCAGACGATAAGGGTTCATTCCTCCGGTACTCACAACATAAACCCCTAATTCTCCACGAGCAGTCTCTACTTTTTGGTAAAATTCTCCTTTAGGAAGCTTAATTACATTTCGTGTTTTCGCCTGGAAATCACCTTCAGGAATTCGATCGATCAATTGGTCAATGATCTTGATCGATTCCCACATTTCATCAATTCGGGCTTTATATCTTGAAAAGGTATCGCCTTCGGTATAAAGAATTTCTTTAAAATCAACCTGATCATATATTCCATAAGGCTCATGTTTTCGAACATCACATTCAAAACCGGATGCTCTACCTGCAGGACCTGTAACACCAAATGAAATGGCATCTTCTTTACTCAGAATTCCAACTCCTTTAGTCCTTTCTAAAAAGATCACATTTCCTGATAAGAGGGTATCATATTCGACTAATTTATTTTTAAAATCAGCGATAAACTCCTTTACTCTTTTTACAAAGTTCTCATGAATATCGAACATCACTCCACCGGGAACATTGTAGTTCATGGTTAACCGAGCCCCACATGTTTCTTCGAAGATCTCTGTAATATGCTCGTGATCTCTGAATCCATAAAGAAAGGTAGTGATTGCACCAAGGTCCATTCCCATTACACCCCACCATAAAGTATGGGAAGAAATTCGGGTAAGTTCATCCATGATCACTCGAATGTATTTCGCGCGTTCAGGAATTTCTATTTGTAGCGCATTTTCAATAGTCAGACAGACTGCGTGATTATTGATATGAGCAGATAAGTAATCCATTCTATCTGTTAAATGGATGATCTGACGATAACTGTCTTTCTCACACATTTTTTCGATAGATCGATGAATATAACCCAGATGAGGTTCTACTTTTTCAATGATCTCTCCATCGATGGTCAGCACTAATCTTAAAACTCCATGGGTAGAAGGGTGCTGTGGTCCCATGTTAATAAAATACTCTTGCGTCCCGTCCGGACTTATGATGATATCTTGTTCCATTACAATGACACTATATTTATTTCATCCACATAATCTTTACGAAGAGGATATCCAACCCAATCATCGGTAAGTAATAGTCTTCTTAAATCAGGATGATTTAAAAATATAACTCCAAACAGATCATATACTTCTCTTTCATGCAGTTCGGCAGTAGCAAATAATCTACATACTGTTTCTACTTCAGGGTTTTCTTTGTCTGTAAGATTCACTTTTAGTACCATCATATGCGATAGATCGCTTGATTTTAAATGGTACACCATTTGAAAATGTTCCGGCCAATCCACACAGGTCAGGCAAAACATATAATCAAAATGGGTGATAGGGTCTTCCTTAAGTTTAGTAATTAAGGGGATCAATTGGTCTTTAGTAACAAAAGCATTTAAATACTGCGACTCTTCTTCACTAAATTCCACTTCGGGCATCCATGAACTGATGGTGTTTTTTAATTCTTCATTTGTCATATCAATATCCCTCCTCAAATTTTGTGATCTGTTCGGTTCTTAAACCGGGTTTGGTCGATTTGATCTTTTCTTGTAATTGCAGAATTCCATGAAGAAGTGCTTCTGGTCGCGGAGGGCATCCTGGTACATATACATCTACCGGAATAACATGATCCGCACCTTTAACTACAGAGTATGAATTATAATAAAATGGACCCCCTGAAATGGCACATGCTCCCATGGCAATAACATATTTCGGTTCTGCCATCTGATCATATAATCTTTTAAGGACCGGAGCCATTTTATTTACAATGGTTCCAGCAATAATAATCACATCGGCTTGTCGTGCAGAAGCTCTTGCAACCTCGGTTCCAAAACGTGACCAGTCATGTTTTGAAGCTCCTGTTGCCATCATTTCGATAGCACAACAACTGGTTGCAAAAGTCAATGGCCATAAGCTATTTGCTCTAGACCAATTAACCAATTCATCCAATTTTGATATCACGATATTCCCGCCATTACCGGCGGGTAAGACCTGTCCGGGAAAATCAGAAGGAATTCCTGGATTCGGATCAACTCTTTTTACATCTACTCCCATTTTAATGCATCTTTTTTCCAGGCGTATAATAATCCTAAACCTAGTATTAGTAAAAATATAAGGGCTTCGATAAAGGCAACCATACCAAGGTCTTTCATCACCACAGCCCATGGAATAAGAAATACAGTTTCTACATCAAAAAGTAAAAATAGGATGGCGAATAAATAATAGCCAACTCTAAATTGTAACCAGGCAGAACCGAAAGTTTCGATCCCACATTCAAAAGGCTCCTGTTTTACTGTAGTATCGAGTTTTGGTGCCACCACCATCGACATTAGAATTCCACCTCCAATAAGTGCTAAGCCGGCGATAATAAAAAGTAATATAGCTTCAATTCCCATTTTTATACAATTTCCCAGGTTTCCCCGCTTAATAATAAGTCATCAATTGATTTAAAAGGCGATTTCTTTTCTACTTCCAATACTTGTTTGGAAAGTTTGCTTTCATAGGCTTCAGTCTCTATGCTTCTGATCACTCCAAGTACCATAGGGTATTCTAAGCGGACTAGCATAAAATGAAGGGTTGGATTTACCAACAATGCATCATGAACTAAAATATCTTTTTCAGTGATGCCATTTTCTCCAATGGTAACCACTTCCAAATCAAATCCATTTACTTTCAAACCTTTGTTTTTGTCTGCTCCAAAGATCATCGGTTTCCCGTGCTCTAAATAAAGCAAAGCATCGTCTTTATTTTCTTTCGCAGTGTATTTAGAAAATACTTTATCATTGAAGATCACACAATTTTGAAGAATTTCTACTACTGAAGTTCCTTCATGATTTTCTGCTGCAACCATTACATCCGTCATATGGTTTGGATTGATATCAACCACTCTGGCAAAAAAGCTTGCCTGAGCTCCTAATACCAATTCACCAGGATGAAATGGATTATCGATCACTCCCTGAGGAGAAGATTTTGTTTTATGTCCCAGATCAGTCGTCGGTGAAAACTGACCTTTTGTAAGACCATAGATACGGTTATTGAATAATAAAATATTCAAACCCATATTTCTTCTTATAGCATGAATAAAGTGATTTCCACCAATCGCTAATGCATCACCATCACCGGTAATTTGCCAAACACTTAATTTAGGATTTGCCAATTTTACACCCGATGCCAATGCCGGAGCCCGTCCATGAATTCCATGAAAACCAAAAGTGTTCATGTAATATGGAAAACGTGAAGAACAACCGATCCCTGAAACAAACACAACATCTTTTCTTTCTTGGCCTACTAAAGGCATTGCCTTTTGAACAGCTTTAAGAACGGAATAATCACCACAACCCGGACACCATTTTACTTCCTGGTCACTTGAAAAGTCTTTAGCAGTTAATTCTGCTGTTTTTACTTCTGTCATTTTTTGATCTCCCCTAATTTTTTAGTGAATAATTGTGTTAGTTCGGCAACAGTAAATGGTAGCCCTTGTACTTTATTATAAGCGTCGTATTTAAATTGAGGTAAAAGACCTCTTAAATGCTTGAGAAATTGTCCGTCATTTAATTCACAGACTAAAATATTTTTAAATTGTTTAAATACTTTCTCGGTGTTTTTTGGTAATGGATTTATATAGTTGAATTGTGCTAAACCGATCTCTATACCAATAAGGTTCAATTGTTTAATTGCTGAATACAAACTTCCATACGTTCCTCCCCAGCCTACGATCAATAAGTCGCCTTTTTGTGATCCATCTACTTCTAAGTCGGGAATATAATTTGCAACAAGTGATACTTTTTCTTCCCTCACTTTAACCATTTTTTCATGGTTAATTGGATCATAGGAAACATTACCGGTTAACTCATCTTTTTCTAGACCACCAATACGATGTTCCATTCCTTCATCTCCGGGAATTGCCCAATAACGCGCTTTCGTTTTTGAATCTCTTTCATAAGGCATCCAGTTTTCTCTCTTATCTTTAGGAACAAAATTTGGCTTAATATCAGGAAGATCTTTCATGGTTTTTATTTTCCATGGTTGCGATCCATTCCCTAAATATCCATCGGTTAATAAAATAACCGGAGTCATATGTTCAAGTGCTAATTTTGCCGCCATAAAAGCATAATCAAAACAATTAGCCGGTGTACTTGCCGCAATAACAATTGCCGGGCTCGCTCCATTTCTTCCATAAAGTGCCTGTGAAAGATCCGATTGCTCTGTTTTTGTAGGAAGGCCTGTTGATGGGCCACCTCGTTGAACGTTCACTATAACAAGTGGTAATTCTGTGATAATAGCGAGTCCAATAGCTTCTCCTTTTAATGCTAATCCAGGTCCTGATGTGGTTGTTACCGCCAAATCCCCTGCAAAAGAAGCACCTATTGCAGATACTACTCCTGCAATCTCATCCTCAGCTTGAAAAGCTTTGGCTCCAAAATGTTTATATCGCGCTAATTCATGTAATATCTCTGAAGCCGGTGTAATTGGATAGGAACCTAAAAATAATTCTAGACCCGCTTTTGATGCTGCTGCCAAAAATCCCCAGGCAGTAGCTTGGTTCCCCATTACGTTCTTATAAGTTCCAGGCGCAAGATCTGCAGGTAAAACAGTATAAGCACTTGTTAATGCTTCGATCGTTTCAGCATAATTATATCCTGCACGTAAGGCTAGAATATTCCCATCCGCTAAAATGGGTTTGGAAGAAAATTTAGTATTTAAAAACTTTTCGGTATGATCTAGTGGACGACTAAACATCCAATACACCATTCCTAAAGCAAACATATTTTTACTTCTTACAACCGTTTTATTATCTAATCCCAGATCTTTAAGGGCAGTTTTGGTTAGGGACGTAATAGGTGCCTCTACAACATTATAACTATCGAGCGTACCATCATTTAAAGGGTCTTTTTCGAACCCTGCTTTTTCCCAGTCGCGACGTGTCATGTTATCGATATCGACAATGATCGTTTTTCCTTTAACTACAAAGTCCAAATTCGCTTTAAGGGCAGCTGCATTCATTGCAACCAGAACATCCGCATGATCACCGGGAGTGTAAATATTCGATTTACCAATATGAACCTGAAATCCACTCACTCCGGCTACCGTTCCCTGAGGAGCTCTAATTTCAGCTGGATAATCCGGAAAAGTAGCGAGGTCATTCCCCAATAATGCCGAAGTACCAGTAAATTGCATCCCGGTAAGTTGCATACCATCTCCGGAATCTCCGGCAAACTTTATAACAACTTTTTCTAATTCTTGTTTTTCAACTGCCATAGTCTTTTAAATAATAAGAAATTAACGTTCATTTCGTAGGGCAATTTACGTCCATCCTAAAGTTCAAACCATGAGATTTATCAGGTAAAAACCTGTAGAAAATTATCGAATGTAAAGTCATTCAGAATAATTAATTACCTCGTAATACTAATAGTCAGTTAAAGGTAGTAAAAATTGATATATAAGAGGATAGCCTACTCCTTTTAAGAAATAGCAATGGATAGCTTATGAAAAGATGTTAAAGAAAATCTTTGATCGATAATTGAAAGGGTAATGGACCTAAAAAATCATTTTAAAAGAAAAGACCTAATTTAGGTCATTGTTCATCCTGACAAAGTTCGATTAAAACACCATTGGATGACTTAGGATGTAAAAAAGCGATGCGCTTCTTATCAGCTCCTTTTTTAGGAACTTCATTAATTAATCGATAACCTTTAGACTGAAGACGTTCTATTTCTTGTTCAATATTATCTACTGCGAATGCAATATGATGAATTCCTTCGCCTCTTTTTTCAATAAACTTTGCGATCGGACTATCCTCTCGCGTTGCTTCAAGGAGTTCAATCTTATTTGGACCGACTTGAAAAAATGTAGTAGAGACTCCTTCGGACTCTACGATCTCCGTTTTATAAGATGGCGTCCCTAAAATGTCCTCGAAAATGGTATTTGATAATGCAAGATCTTTAACAGCAATTCCTATGTGTTCTATCTTGTTCATCTTGAAAATGGGATCTATTTTTTCTCGAAAGTATCTCCGAATCGATTGTCGTAATTGATGTAATATTTACCTTTTTTCAAAGTGCTTACATCGATGGTCTTATCATATCCCCTCATAACGATATTACCATACATATTATACACTTCATACATGGTTGTATGGGTAAAAATGATCTCTTTTTTAACTTTTTCAGGAGAATAATTTACTACATAACTTTGACTATTGAATTCGGCTACCTCAGAATAACGCGGCTTATTCGTACTGTCAATTTGCTTTACTCTAACTTTATTATTACCTGAATTTGGAACTAACTTAAACTCATAGTTATTTAAATTCTCTGTTCCCTTTCCTTGAACTTCTCCAACCTTTACCCATTTGTTCCATCTATATTGTTCAATAATAAAAGGAAGAATACCGGCTTCATTCGTTGTGCTCCATTTTAATACATTATTCTTATCAACGGTGATCGAAGTTAATTCGAAGGTACTGATAGGTTTTAAAACTTCAGGATTAATAACAATTGGATCACAGCCTTCTTTATGGATGATCTCAATATTTAAAGGGTCCCCGATCTTTAGATTGAGCATATTAAAATCAATGGCAAAGGCAGATGAATTAACCTCATCCGTTGTAACTTCATTATTCACCCTAACTTCATATACACAAAACCCAACACCAGAGGATGAAAATGGATTTTGAACATAAATATCTCTTCCTTGGTAGTTTCCGTCCAGCACAAGTACTTGCGACTGAAGTGAAACAGCACTTAATGTAAAAATCAGAAGTAGTGCTAAGTAATTTTTTCTCATATATACTACTTTGTCAAGATTTTTCAAATGTAGAAAACTTTTCTACTATCTCACAGGCATTTAATAATAATTGATAAAGACATTCTGTTATTTTTGTCAAAATTTATAAATGAAACTTAATTTTCAAAAATTCGCACTTTATCTTATACTCTTATTCGTTGCTTTTAGTTGCGAATCAAATAATAAGGCTGAAGTTAACCATAAGACTGAAGAATTTGAAAGACATCTTAGCTGCGATGCTGAAACTCAAGTTGTAAAGGGAAAGAATAAATTTTTTCTGGCTTCAGATTCAAGTCTATTAAGTGGAGGATGGCTTCAATCAGACGAAGAAGCGCATTCAGGAATCTATTCGGTTAAAGTAGGAGGCAAAAGTAAATACGCATTTCAGGTTAAATTTCCTGAAATTCAAAGAGATATGTTTATCCGGGCTACAGTTTGGAAAAAAGGGAATGGTGGCTTACTTGCATTTACCTCTCTCGATGTATTAAAATTTGATGAATATGGCACTCAGGTTTTAGAAAAAGATTCCAGCGGATGGGAGAAAATCATTTTAGAAGCTTTTGTTCCGGCTAATTTTTCAGGAGAAGAGATCAAACTCTTCGTCATGAATCAAAAAGAGGAAATGGTTTATTTCGATGATCTCGAACTAAAGGTCTATAAAAGCAAACCCTATCCCGAATATTCTGAAATGGAAAATATCGACTTGATCATTGATGAAGATGACCTAAACGAAATTGATCAAAATAGAATTATTTCTTTTCAAGAAGGAGTTATAACAAGTAATACTCAGCAAAGTTATTCGGCAGTATTTAAATATGGAAAAAATGAATTTCCTGCCGAAGTTAGAATAAAAGGAGATTGGCTTGATCATATTCAAGGAAACAAATGGTCTTTTAGAATTAAACTTTTAGAAGGAAATTTTAAAGGAATGAAAGAATTCTCTATTCAAGAACCGGGAACAAGAGGATTTTTAAATGAATACGTATTACACCAGTTATTTATCAAAGAAGATGTTCTTACCACTAGATACGGTTTTGTTCCTGTAAAAATAAATGGAGCAGGACGAGGAATTTATGCTTATGAAGAGCATTTTGCAAAGCATTTAATTGAATCAAGAAGACGAAGAGAAGGACCTATCATTAAGTTTGATGAAAGAGCTTTGTGGGATATAAATCAAAAAAATCTGGAGAGAAAAGAAAAATTCATTTCCGGACCGGCAGTGGAAAGTGCGGTTATTATGCCTTTTAAAAAGGGAAAGACTATAAAGAATAAAACCTTGGAAGGGAATTTTTTGATCGCGCAAAATCTATTAAGACAATATCAATTCGATGCAAGTCCTGTTTCGGAGTTATTTAAAATCGATCAATTGGCCCGTTTTTACGCCCTGGTAAATCTAGG
>JAHECK010000071.1 GCA_024641785.1 Flavobacteriales bacterium
ACTTTTAATTTCAACGATAATAAAATTCTTATTTATTGGATGAAGAACTTAAAAGTTAATACGGGATCTGTTTATTATCGTTATCGCTTTACTAATCTAGAAAAACAGATGTGGCTTTTGTTGAATGACCACTATTTCAAAATAAATAATAATAAATCTTTTATTAGATCATTTCCTTCTGAACAACAAAAAAGCATTAAAGCCTGGCTAAAAGAAAATAAAATTAAAATTCAGAAAGCCGATAATTTAGAATTAGAACTTATTTCAAACTACTTAAGTTAGAAATAATGAAAAAAATCCTATTAAGTTTATTCTTCTTATGCTCAATATTGGGTTTTGCCCAATCTAATGACAGTACACTTATAAGCATCTCAGTTAAAAATGTAGAATTTGATCAATTCATCCATTTAGTCGAAAATGAAGCTAAACTAAAAATCATTTATAAATCCTCATGGTTTGTTGATTTTAAAGTCTCAATTACCGTAAAACAAGAAGATATTATTGATGTGTTTAAGCAGATCCTACCAAAAGACGAATTCAATGTTTATCGATGGAATGGGATGGTAGTTATTTTAAATAAAGTTGAATTAATTCAAGACTTGCCTCAATATAGCTCAATAGCACCTGCCAAAGAAGAGCTTACTCCAACAGATACTAAAGGACCCTCCGATTTTATGAAAGGAAGAAAAGTAGATCTGATAAAAATCAAAATAGGGAATCCAAAATATCAAAAATTAGGCGCTCAGGTAAGCATCAAAGGAAAGGTAGTTGATGCGGCAAGCGAAGAACCGGTAGAAGGAGCAACTATATACCTCATCGATATAAACAAAGGAGCCGTTTCAGATATTAATGGAAATTTTGACATTACCCTCACTTCAGGGAAATATGCCGCTAAAATTGAATGTCTTGGAAAAAAGAAATTGAATTGTCAGCTCGAAGTTTTATCAGAAGGAAACTTTAAAATAGAATTAGAAAGCATCAATTATGAAATTCAAGAAGTTCAGATCTTTGGTGATAAGCAAATGAACTTAATTGAAAAGGAACCGGGTCTGGAAAAATTAAATGTTAAAGTAATTAAAGAACTCCCAACCATGATGGGAGAAAGTGATATCGTTAAAGTCAGTGAAATGCTTCCGGGAGTTGTCAGCGTTGGTGAGGGTGCAGCCGGTATAAATGTAAGAGGAGGAAATTTTGATCAAAATGCCTTTTACTTCAATAAAATAGCCATTTATAATACTTCCCATATGTTCGGATTCTTCCCTGCATTCAATGCAGATGTGATCGACGATTTTTCGCTATACAAGGGGTATATTCCGGCTAAATATGGCGGACGTTTATCCTCCGTTTTCGATATTAATGCGAGAACAGGAAATAAAAAAAATTATACCGCACATGGTTCGATTGGTACTTTGGCTGCTAATATTACTGTAGAAGGACCCATAAAAAAGGATACCGCAGCTTTTCTGGTAAATTTTCGTTCCTCCTATTCTGATTGGATCCTGAAGCAAATAGATGATTACGACATAAAAAATAGCGAGGCACTTTTCAATGATCTAACCGTTTCCCTCGATTATGATCTCCCAAATACTCAAGTAAATGTGTTTGGATACTTTAGTAAGGATTATTTTAAATTCTCTGACCTAAATACCTATTGGTATTCAAATGTCGGTCTTTCAACATCTGTAGGGCATATCTTCTCATCTTCTTTAAGGGGTGATTTCTCATTAAGCGCTTCAGAATATCAATTCAAAACCATCGATACTCAAATAGAAAATGTTGAATATGAGCATCAATTCAAAGTAGGTCAATATGAATTTGCCGTTGATTTCAGAAAGGAATTCAGTCATAAAAACAATTTGAATTTCGGTGTTAATTCAACCTGGTATCAATTAAACAGAGGCCAGGTAATGCCCTATGGCGAAAACTCCAGCTTGAGTACTGTCGATCTGGGTAAGGAACAAGGCTTGGAAACAGGTTTATATATCACCGATAATATAGAGATCACTCCTTTACTTAATGCAAGCGCCGGATTTAGATTTTCATTTTATGCCCCTTTTGGACCTGAAACGGTTTATACCTATTATGATAATGGTCCTATGGAAATAAGAAATATAAATGATTCAATCTATTTCCCTTCCGGAAAAGCTATTACCTGGTATACCTTTCCTGAAATCAGATTAGCTCTGAATTATCAAACAGATGAGAATGGAAGTCTTAAATTGTCTTTTAACCAAACCCATCAAAGTATTTTTATGCTTAGTCAGACCATCTCATTAGCTCCAAATACACAATGGAAATTGGCCGACTATTATTTAAAACCAAGTAGAGCTAATCAACTATCCTTAGGTGTATTCAGAACTATTCCTAAAGGAAAATGGGAATTTAGCACTGAGTTGTTTTATAAAATTGCCAATAATTATACAGAATTTAAAGATGGAGCAAATTTTTTAAGCACGCCACTTGTCGAGACTACCGTTTTACAAGGCGATTTAACAAGCTATGGTGTAGAAGTGTTATTGAAAAAATCATGGCCTAAAATGAATATATGGTTTGCCTATACTTTTTCAAGATCCTTAGTGAAAGTGGATGGCCAAAATGAATGGGAGAAAATAAATGATGGACTTCAATTTCCGTCCAATTTTGATATCCCGAATGTTGTAAACGCTATTTTCATGTATCACTTTACCAAACGTGTAATGTTTAGTACAACAATCACCTATCAAACCGGAAAACCGGCCACTTTCCCAACCTCTTTTTACTATATAGACGGAATTCCGCATATCGATTATTCGGATCGAAATGAATTTCGAATTCCAAATTATTTCAGGGCAGATATTTCTTTAACAATTGAAGGAAATTTAAAAAAAGAGAAGTTTTTACATAGTAAATTAAACTTCAGCATATACAACCTTACGGGTAGAAAAAATCCATATAGCGTTTATTTTGAGCAGAATTTTGGGCGAATAAATGGATATCAATATTCGGTTATAGGAGTACCTGTTTTTATGGTTACATGGATATTCAAATTAGGAAATTATGATGCGGAATAGTCTTTTTTACTCTATAGCTTTACTTTTAATGATCACTTCATGTATCAAGCCATTTGATCCGGGATTAAATGATCTTGCATCAAATAAATTTGTTGTTCAAGGAAGCGTCAGCTCTATTGAAGGATGGCAATATGTTTATATTTCCAATACATCAAATATTAGTCAAGCAGAATACAATCCAATCAATGACTGTCAGGCAGAAATAATAGATGATCAGGGAAATATTTTCGGTTTAAGTCAATATGAAGATGGAGTTTACCGTGTTTGGATGAACAGTACCGATCTTGTTCCTTATCGTTCTTATATGGTAAAAGTAATCACTCCCGATGGGCAGATCCTTGAGTCTGACTTTGATCAATTACCTGAAGGGCCGGATGAAGTGGGTGATGTCTATTATGAGATCAAGGATATTCCAACAAATGATCCTGAATACACCATCCATGGTGTTCAATTATATACCGATTTTTCTGCAAATCCAGAAGACTCAAAATATTATCGTTGGAAGCTTACCGAAACATGGGAATTTCATACAGATTATGATATTGAATTTTACTATGATGGGGTGGTTCATCAGGTATCGCCTCCTGACACCTCTCAAAGAGTCTGCTGGAAAACAATATTAGTCCCAGAGGTATATACTTTATCTACAGTCAATTTATCTGAAAATGCATTGAATGCAGTTCCTCTTAATTTCATTTATAATACATCGAATCGATTAAAAATAATGTATAGCTTATATATTGAACAAAGTGCATTAAGTGAAGATGCATATAACTATTGGGATAAATTACGAATAAACTCTAATCAGGATGGAGGATTATACACTACTCAACCTCTCTCGGTAAAAGGAAATATTAAAAACATAAGTGATCCTGAAAAGGAAGTTTTAGGCTTTTTTCAAGCGAATGCTTTAAGTATAAAAAGAATTTTTATTGAACCTAATCCTGATTTCGAATTAAATCTACTTTCCTCTTGCCAGATAAATGGATTGAGATTTGGCTTCATCGAAATTCCAACAAGTGAATATCCTGCCTTCCTATTTAGCAATGGTGGAACATATTCACTAGCTACAATGACAGATGAATGCGTGCTATGTTCAGCAAGTAATGGTACAAACAATAAACCTGATTATTGGCCCTAATCCATGAATAAAAATTTTATATATCACTTTATAATATTCATTTTTTGTGCTTTTATACTCCCTCTTTCAATGCTGGGCCAAAATTCTTATCCTGCAGAAAAAATTGGCTTATTAACAGATCGTGGTATTTATATTAGTGGGGAATCAATATTATTCTCAGGTACATTAAGTTTAAATGGAGGGGACAATATTCTAAGTGAAGCTATTTATATTGAATTTATTACTCCTACAGGTCATAAAATAAATCAAACGAAAGTCAAAATAGTAGATAACACCTTTGAAGGGCAACTCATTATTCCGGAAGATGCGCTAAGTGGCTATTATTATATGCGTGCATACACAAAATGGATGCGCAATGGACCTGTGTATGATTACGCCTATGTTTTGATAAAACTCATTAATGCCAATAATTCAGATCTTCTGGAAATAAATGACTCACTCATCGATCCAAATTATTTTTATGAAAATGACCTTAAAATTGATAAGGATAATTTATTAAATAAATCAAGTTTTCAAGCTGCTGAAATAGCCTTCTTGAATAGCGAAAAAATTAAAGATCATTCTTATAATATAGCCAGTATAAGTGTGTATCCGTATGTGGCTGAGCCAGTATATTTATATCCTAACAAGGTTGTTTTATCTTCTTATGATTCCATTTCATATTATCCGGAAACAAGAGGATTGACTATAAGTGGAAAAGTGATTGATGAGGAGGGGCCAATTCCATTTCACAAAGTAAATCTCCATTTAAAAGATGAAAAAGACTTTATTTCTGTATTATCAGATAGCTTAGGTCATTTTTATATTTCATTACCCGAGAGATATAGCATTAATGAATTATTCGTGATCGCAGCTACAGAAAGCAATGAGAAGATCAGTGTATTAATTGATCAGGATTTTTGTACACGCCCTGTTGGTTTAAAAGTCCCGCCTTTTTCGATCAATGATGATTATCGAATTCAATTACTTAAAATGGCTCAAACATCGCAATTGAATGAGCTTTTTAATGAAAAAGATTCTGTAGCAATAATTCCAATCTCACATTTTCCTTTCTATGGAAGTGCTTTTAAAAGTATTGTTTTTGATTCCTATATAGAATTAGATAGTTTATCTCAGTATTTTACGGACTTGCCTAGCTGGGTAAATGTTAAAAAAGTAAAAGGAAAAAGAAAACTCTTTATTAGTGGCCCGGAAGCAGAATTGAGTTTTATTCAGCCTCTTGTTCTTATCGACTTTGTTCCAATAGATGACATAGAAAGTATTTTAAAAATTGATCCACGAAGAATTGAAAGATTCGAAGTGGTCATTAAACCCTACATTCATGGTGGAATCATTTATGGCGGAATCATTGCCCTTTATTCTCGTAATGCTGATTTTGGTGGTTTTACTTTTCCAGAATCCGCGATGTATATTAATTATGACTTTTATGCTCCATTAAAGGAAGACCTTATTCTATCAAATGAAACTGAAATTGAATTTAATAATACTTTTATTTGGATTCCAGATATTGTAAATGAGCCTTCGCTTAATGATATGGAACTTGTACTTCCTTCAATAAAAGGGGATTACATTTTCCAATTCCAAACTCTAAATGCGCTTGGAGAAAAGAGTATTTCTCAATGCCTTTTTCATATTGAATGATTAATCTTAAACAGGCAGTCTAGCCGTGTAAATTCGCCTCTCTTTACTGTTATTTCTCACGTTTAATGCGTAACTTAAGCAAAGGTATTTAGCTTACGTGATATGGAAAATTCAAAACCTACCAATATCGAATTCTACAAAGCACTTTCATTTTTATTTTATGCCATTTCAGCCGCAGATAAAAGCATTGTAAATAAAGAGAAATTAAAGATCATAGAATTAGTTAACAAGCATTGGGAGATCAAGACCTCCGATTTAGAAAGTAAGGAATACATCTACACCATATTAAGGAAATTAATTCTTGAACAAACGGATGCTGATCTTGCTTATGCCTATTTCAAATCATTTTTTCATTTAAATCCAGATCTCTATCCTCTCGATTTAAGAAAAAAGATAATGGATTCGGCTTATGAGATCGCCAGTTCAAATGCTAAAAGAAATAAATCAGAAGTAGGAGTATTAAGCAGATTACATCAGTTAATGTTTGAAAACAACTAAGAGATGAAAATTAGTTTTCATGGTGCCGCAAAAACAGTTACCGGAAGTAAGCACCTAATTAGCCTATCTAATAATGAGGAAATACTTCTCGATTGTGGAATGTTTCAAGGATTAGATCTGGATTCACGCTCACTAAACAAAGTATTTGGATTTGATCCAAAAAGCATTGATTATCTTATTCTTTCACATGCTCATATCGATCATTCGGGCTTAATCCCTAAACTTGTTAAAGACGGTTTTAAAGGACCGATATACTCTACTACAGCAACTTTTGATCTGTGCACGATCATGCTTATGGATAGTGCAATGATCCAGGAAGCAGATGCCCGCTTTTTAAATAAGAAAAATGAATTTAAAACCCCACTTATTGAGCCACTTTACGATAAAGAAGATGTAGACAATTGTCTCAAACAATTTGTTTGTCTTAATTATAACCAAGCATTTAAAATTAACGATCATATTGAGGTCCTTTTAACCGATAATGGACATATTCTTGGAAGCGCGAGCATAAATCTCAAAATAAAGGAAAAAAATAAAACGACCCATTTAACATATACCGGAGATATAGGTCGCTATAAAAGCGCATTATTAAAAGATCCTACTCCTTTTCCCCAAGCCGATATCATTATTTGTGAAAGTACTTATGGAGATCGATTGCATGAGAAATATGAACATGCAGAACAGGAAATTCTAAACACTATAATCGAAACCTGCGTAAATAAAAAGGGGAAAGTGATTATTCCTGCCTTTAGTTTAGGTAGAACCCAAGAGATCGTTTATAGCCTAAATAAACTAAATCTATATGGATTACTCCCTGACATAAAGATCTTTGTGGATAGCCCCTTAGCAGTCAACGCTACGAATATTATGAGGAAGTATGCCCTCTCACTAAACGACGACGTTCAGCAGCTTATTAAGTCCAGTCCGGATCCATTTGGCTTTGACTATTTAACCTACATAAATGATAAAAGAGAATCTCAGGCACTCAACAACAAAGAAGGACCCTTTATATTGATCTCTTCTGCAGGAATGGCAGAAGCGGGTCGGATAAAACACCATTTAATGAATACGCTTGAAGATAAAAAGAATTGCATTTTACTGGTTGGCTTTGCTGAAGGAAAATCGCTAGCAGGAAGACTGATAAATGGAGAAAAAAAAGTAAATATCTATGGGAATGAATTAGATGTAAATGCGACCGTAAAGGTTATCAATTCTTTAAGTGCTCATGCCGATTACGAAGAAATAATACGCTATCTATCCTGTCAGGATATTTCGAAAGTATTAGAACTATTCTTAGTCCATGGTGATCCCGATGTTCAATTTGCTTTTAAAAAAAGACTGAAATATGAAGGGTTTAAGAAAATAATTATCCCTTCAATAAACGATCAATTTTATATTTGATCAGAATTAAAGAATGGTATTTGAAAGAATCATATAAAGTCCGAAAAACAGTAAAATTAAGCTTGTAAATAAGCTAAATCGATGTTGTCTTTTTTCATTTAAAAAGCGACTTAATTTACTGGCCAATATAAATTTAAATGCATCTGTTATAATAACAGTAGCAAAAATACAGGTAAAAAAAACAATGATCCACATGCTACTTTGCTCTGATCGTTTTATAGCTAAAGTGATAGTAGCAAGCCAAAATAGAGCAACTGAGGGGTTTACTGAATTTAATAGAAAGCCTTCTAAAAAGAGTTTTCCTGATTTTTTATCTTTTAACCGAATTACCTTTTTTTTCAGGCTGAAGAGACTCGTCAAAGCAAATAGAATAAAAATAGATCCTGCTATGATCATCGCTTCATGACTTTCAAGAAATTTGCCTAAATACTTATCGATTCCCCAATAAAGAAGTATGATCCAGGCTAAGTCGCTCATCAATACACCGGCATCCATAATAAAAGCCTTTGCAACTCCTTTTTTAATACTGGTATCGATTAATAAAAAAAAGACCGGACCAATAAAAACACTTAAAAAAAGTCCCATTAAAACTCCTTCAAGTATCGCATTGATCATAAAATCAGGCGCTTATTTGATTGATAAAGAACTTCCAGTTTTCTGCTTTTTCCTTAGTCAGAACACGGGGAAATTTATGAGAACCACCCACTTTATTTTGGGTTTTCATCCATTCGTAGAAATAATCATTAGGAATTATATTTACAAATATCTCCTTCAATGCTGCCTTCCGCTCCGTTCTATAATCGTCGTTGAGTTCACAAAGAATTTCATCGAGTCGATTTTTCAAAGTGTTTTCATCAATCTCCTTCTCTGTTCCAATCCACCAGGTGTGAGAAAAATGACCATCAAAATTTCCACCAAGGACTGTGAATTCACCAATATTTAAAGCAAATTCTTCATTCACTTTAGAAATAGCGTCATTCATATTTCCAACAGATAAATGCTCACCACACAAGCTTAAAAATTGCTTGATCCGACCCGTAATCACTAATTCTTGCTGTGCGAGATTTGTGAATTTTACTGTATCACCAATTAAATAACGGAAAGCCCCTGCATTTGTAGTAAGAACTATTGCATACTCAACATTTTCTTTTATCTCACTAAGTCCTATTGCTTTTGCATTTTCCAATAGATCTCCATCCACGCTAAAATTCTCGTTATTGAATAGAATAAATTCATAAAATATTCCATTTCTCATAACCAGACTCATCGCTCCGACTCCATCTAATTTTTCAAAAGCAATAAATCCTTCTGAAGCCAAATAGGTTTCAAGGTAGATCAATTCCTTGCCTAATAGGGTTTTAAAACGATCCTTATAAGGTTGTATAGAAACACCACCATGGACATAAATTCGGAAATTTGGCCATATATCATGGATAGAGTTTACCTTATAATGAGCAATTATTCTTTCGAATAACATTTGCACCCATGCCGGTACACCAGCCACAATTCCAATATCCCATTTATAAGCCTCTTTTGTAATTATATCCAACTTTTTATTCCAATCGCTCTCTTTTGAAATTTCACTTCCGGGCTTGTAAAAACGATTCATCCATATTGGAAGATTGCCCGTAAGTATACCGCTCAGATCACCCATAGCAGCATGTTCATTTTGCTCTAAGTGAGTTGAACCTCCTAACATAAGCATCTCCTTTTCATAGAAATCATCAGGAAGATCAAAGTCCTTTAAAGTGCACATTTGTCTAAAACTTGCTTTTCGAATCGACAAAAGCATGTCTTTACTTATTGGAATTTTTTTACTGGAACTTCCTGTTGTACCCGAACTTAAAGCAAAGTTTTTGATCCTTCCCGGCCATGTTACATCACGTTCTCCGTTAATCGAACGATACCACCACTCATTATAAATTTTATCGTAATCAAAAAAGGGAACGCGTTTTTGATATGCTTCTATGATATTAGGGTCTTCAAGAATTTCTTCAAATCCATAATGCTTTCCAAAGTCGGTATAGAAAGACTTTCTTAATAATTTCTGTAAGGTTTGTTTTTGTAATTGCTGCATACTCTTTCGAGTAATATTCAATCTTCGATTGATCTTAATCGCATTTTTAAATAACTTACCTAATAATGCCATAGTTATATTGTCTTACCTAACATCTCAGACTCAAATCGCTTTTCAGGAATGGAAATATTTATTTTTAAATCACTAAAATCATACTTTTCATACACTCCAATCTCATCATAAACAATTTGAGATAATGGCAATCCATTTGCTTTGTCAATATACAACTCTATTTTTTTAGCATAAGCATTTGGAACTTTAATAATAGACCCCACCTTTAAGTCATCCCCTAAATCTATATCGTTTAATTCACTTAGCATATAATCATTAACGTATAATCGGTTTGCAAAAGCAGTCAGCTTTTCAACTCGATCTATCTTTAAGTTATAATATTTAAAATTAATAAATTCTATTTCAATTTTATATACCCCTTTATCCCCTCTCAGCATTTCACTCACTGTCATTTTATATTCCCCTGCTTTCATGTGATATTGAAGGATAGACATCATTTTACCATATCCCAGATCAAAGATAGTATGATGATTATTTTTACGCATCAAAGGACCATATGGATCTAGTTCAATTTGAAAATAAGGAAATCCTGCAGGTTCATAAATTGCCTGATAATCATATTTTTTTCCAGCATATACTAATTCTTCTCCTTTACCGGGTTCAATCATGGTAATATGACACTGAAAAGGATCAACATTCATTGAAACCTTCTGAGTTCCCTTCATCATGCTTTTTCCAATTCTTTCCTCATTATTAAGAGTAAATTTCATTGTCTGAATTGAATTCACCGACTTTACAACCCTATTGAAAACAAGATTTGCTTCACTCTCAGAAAGAGGGTTACTATTTGAAAATGAAAGACTAAGAATAAAAATGGTTCCTAGTAATAAATATTTTGTCAGTATTTTCATTCTATTTAAAAAAGCCTGCAAATTTAATTTTTTTGACTGATTAAATAAGTCATTGGTTTAATTTTCAGAAAGACGACATGAAGCCTTCATGTTTAAGCTAAACTAAAACAATATCATAAAAAGGCGATGGCCAGTTTTATATCGACATAACTCACTTTTTTATTCAAGCCTTCATAAATATTCTTTAAACTTATAGGAAGCCCTTTTTCTTGCCGGTCAAGTTCTTTTTTTATTTTCATAAATATAGCATCCGAGGGTTTATAAAAAGAAAGATCTGCATCTGGAAATTCATTTCTTATTTTAATAAAATGACCAGCAATCGTGGCTACAGATAAGCCTCTGATCTCAGCTATCTCTTTTATACTTTTTTTAAGCTTGATGTTTTCAAGTGTATAAAAGTAAGTGGATTGCTTTTTCGATTTTTCCGATCTTTTCTCTTTCAATCTATTCTTGTTCTTCTTAATTTCTTTCGGATTAAGAATACCACCACAATTTTTAATGAAAAGAGGAGCGATTCTTTCTAACTCACTAAGAGAGAAATTTTCATCTGCTTCCTTTGATAATTCCTGAAAGCGTTGATCTGCCTTAAAACATAGGCTGTCTACTTGAAGCGCCATTTCATTCAATCCTATCAGCCTTAAATTCTCAAGTTTTTTTAGTCGTGAAAGGGCTACATATCCCTGTCCTTTCTCGAAAGTTTTAGAAAGGTCGATCTCAGCTTCTTCCAATGTCATTCCCTGACATTTATGGACTGTGATCGCCCAAGCAAGTCGCAATGGTATTTGATTGAAGCTCGCGAGCACTTTTAAATTATCATCCTGCACTGACCAATTCTCCTGCTCAATACTAATGATCTTCCCACTTTTTAACTGAATCGTCGGGAAACCTTTATCATTAAATGCCAATACTTTGGCCAAGGATCCATTTACATATCCCTTTTCATTATTGTTCTTTACCAACATCACTTTAGCGCCAACTTTTAAATCTATTTGCTCTTTAGCCAGAACCGAATTTTTAAGCGTTTCTATCAGTTTCTTATTTCCCTTTAATTTGGCATTAAAAGAAGCAGATTCGCCGGTGATCGTCGCTAAGCGATCTTCATTTATTCTATCAACATCATAATTATGGGTATATAATTTAGTCATATCCACATCTTCGCTCAACTTATTCGTGCTCGTCGACTTCAGTTTATTATAACTGCTTTCGGATATTTTACCCGATCGGATCTCATTTAAAATCAGATTCAATTCATTTTCACCTTGTCTGAATTGTTCCGTCAAATAACAAACTGCAAGATTAGCTTCAACCCATGATTCCGACATAAACGAAAATTTATCACTTCCCTTCTCTTCTCTTTTTCCTATTGGCGGAAGTTGAAAAAAATCGCCACAAACGACAATCTGAATTCCTCCGAACGCCGCACTCGAATCTTTAAAATACTTTAATACTTTATCAACTAAATTGAATTGATTTTTATGCAACATTGAGATCTCATCGATAATTAAAACCTCAACATCTTCAAGGTGTTCTCTTAGAAACTTCTTTGACTTCATGCTGATCAAATTGCCTGATGTAAGTTTCTCTTTAATACCAATACCTGCCCATGAATGAATGGTCATTCCATTCATATGGGTTGCTGCTATTCCGGTAGATGCAGTAACAGCAACAGGCACTTTTCTTTCTCTTAAATAATCGATGTATTGATTGAGAATATATGTTTTTCCTGTTCCGGCAGATCCTGTTAGAAATACATTCACACCCGATTTTAATATTGCTAATGCCTTATCTTGTTGCATTTGGTGAAATTAAATAACTTCTTGATACTTTTTTTAAGTAAAATCCTGTATTCTTTATGTGAAAAGAAGCATTCAATTTATAGCTCTTCCTTAAATTAGTTAAATAAAGTATTTTCACATAAAATATACTTCGATGACAAAGATTGAATGGAAAACGGCTAAGGAATATCAAGATATCACCTATAAAAAAAGTAATGGCGTTGCGCGAATCGCTTTCAATCGCCCGGATGTTAGAAATGCATTCCGTCCGAAAACTACCAATGAACTTTATGATGCATTTTACGATGCTCAAGAAGACACTTCAATAGGAGTTGTATTATTATCTGCAGAAGGCCCCTCTTCTAAAGATGGTGTTTATTCTTTTTGCAGCGGTGGAGATCAAAAAGCCAGAGGTCATCAAGGATATGTTGGTGAAGATGGAATGCATAGGTTAAACATCCTAGAGGTTCAACGATTGATCCGATTTATGCCCAAAGTGGTTATTGCCGTTGTTCCGGGATGGGCTGTAGGCGGTGGACATAGTTTACATGTAGTTTGTGATCTTACGCTAGCGAGTAAAGAACATGCCATATTTAAACAAACGGATGCTGATGTAACCAGTTTTGATGGTGGATATGGTTCAGCTTATTTAGCCAAAATGGTAGGACAAAAAAGAGCAAGAGAAATATTCTTTTTAGGAAGAAATTATTCTGCTCAGGATGCATTCGACATGGGAATGGTAAATGCAGTAGTCCCGCATGCCGAATTGGAAAACACAGCCTACCAATGGGCTCAGGAAATTCTTGAAAAATCTCCTACCTCTATTAAGATGTTGAAATTTGCTATGAACTTAACCGATGATGGAATGGTTGGTCAACAGGTATTTGCAGGAGAAGCTACTCGTTTAGCCTATATGACCGACGAAGCGAAGGAAGGAAGAGATGCCTTTTTGGAAAAACGCAAACCTGATTTTAAGAATTTTAAAAGGACGAGCAGCTAGATTATAATTAGGAATTGTGACTGGAGTATATAATATTAATACAATAGAAAAGGTCCAGAAATTTATGTTCAGATTATACTGACTCATCACCTGAGCCTGTCGAAGAGTAGGTATTTACGAGGACATGCTTATACTGATATTCCTTAGAATGAACTTTCAGTAATAGTCTTCGAAAAGCTCAGACAAACATTCCTTCGTAAATACTTTAAGAAGTAATTGATTAAAAGCTCCACTTAAAACGAATGTAGACGAAATTACTTGATGCGCTCGTTCCATTGATCTCTTTTAAAGCTACGAAAATCTGAGCAAGTAAGTTTAAATCTAAATTCTGCTTTATCGAGTACGAAAGATTCGGCATTATAAATATTACATCATAACCAAAAGTATACATGGCCCCAAGATCTCCGCTAAACAAAGGCGTAAAAGTGTAAGATACATCTCCGAAGCCTGTATGCTTTGATGGCATTAAATTATCAGCTGCAGGCTCTCCAAAGAAAATATTGCTTTGTCCATCCGCCAAAAAAGAATTACTGCCTTCTGAATTATAGAGATAACTAAAAAGTAAATTGACTCCATTCTTAAAACCATATTGAAAATCAATTGCCCCGGAGAAAGCTGCATTTACAGTATCATTTTCACTAAAATAAGTTGCTTCCCCTTTGATTGCCGCTGTTCCCAAATTACCTGCAAAACCCCCACCTGCAGCAATTCGCTCATGATAATAACCCCCAAGAACTTGCAGATCATAACCTCCTATATTAAACCGATATTGAGCAGCATAAACCGCATCTTTGGCTTCTTTAGCAGGACTGAAACCAAGGTCTATTGCAGACATGCCTCCTACAAA
This sequence comes from Flavobacteriales bacterium, assembly GCA_024641785.1. GTDB lineage: Bacteria > Bacteroidota > Bacteroidia > Flavobacteriales_D > JAHECK01 > JAHECK01. The sequence goes on from JAHECK010000071.1 coordinate 14,354, forward strand.
ATATTGTACTCGTAATGCATCTGTACCCGGTCGCTCTTCATAATCGAAATCGAAGTAATTAAAAGTGTTGAATAGATCATTCGGGTTCCAGACATAATTTATTCCCCAGTTTATTCTTTGACGCCCAACTTTTATGTCGAAATCACCTACCCTGTAATCTGCCCACAAACGATCGATCGTGGTATTAAAAACAAATGATGAATCTTCGACCCAATTGAAAGACAGATCGACCAAACCATTATCCTGAGTAAAACCATCTATAAATCCGGGGACATCTTTAACATAATTTCCCCAAATTATTCTATTTCTAAAATCTGCCTTGAAGGTGAAATTGTCATTCGCATAAATTTTAAAATTTAAACGATTATGAATTAAGGAACTCATTAAAAAATCATCGAGATCTACGAAAGCACTTCCTTGCATAAATTTTAAATAGCCTTTAAAATCAACTACTTCATTAAAGCCTCTTTTAAGAGTGTCTTCTTTTTGGGCAAATAAAGTAGACCCAAAAAAAAGTATAAATAAAAATGAACTAATCCATCCTTTTGTCTTCGATAATCTTACCATCATCTAATCGTATAATTCGTTTAGCTCGATCCATTACCCGCTGGTCGTGAGTAGCAAAAATAAAAGTGATCTGTTCCTCCTGATTTAATTTATACATGATATCCAAAAGCTGAGTAGTCGCTGCAGAATCGAGATTTGCGGTAGGTTCATCCGCTAATACAAATTTAGGTTTTGAAGCCAGTGCTCTTGCAACAGCTACCCTTTGTTGCTGTCCACCGGATAATTTTCCAGGTCGCTTATTCAATTGATCTTTAAGCCCGACTTTTTCAAGTAATTCGATGGCTCTTTCTCTTCTTTTTTTAGCCGGCCATTTCTGAAGAAGCATAATGAACTCAGTGTTTTCATAGGCTGTTAATACCGGGATTAAATTATATGCCTGAAAAACGTAGCCAATATTATTTAATCTAAAATCTATCAGCTTATTTCCTGTCAATTCTGTGATATCGATGCCCTCGATTAAAACCTCACCGCTGCTTGGTTCATCAATTCCTCCAAGAATATTTAAAAGTGTGGTTTTTCCACAACCGGAAGGCCCTACTATCGCTGTAAATTCTCCTTTTTCAATGGAAAGATCAATATGCTGTACTGCATGTACTTCAATTGAATTATCAGCATAGGTTTTAACTAAATTTTTTGCTTTAATAACTTCCATAATAGCTTCTATTAAATTGAATGAATTGCTTCAACAGGTTTCAGATTTATTGCTTTCAATGCGGGATAAATGGCCCCTACAAATGCAGTAAATACCACCCCAATACTTACGATCAAATACACTTTATTTTCTATATAAGGATATAAAATGGAGCTATAGCCAAAAGCTTCCAGACCTTGAGAATAATTAGATAAGTCTACTCCGGTATTCGAATAATAATACATCGTTAAAAATGCCAATAAAAGACCAATAGGAGCTCCGACTAATGAAAGATAGATCGTTTCAATAAGGATCATAAAAAACACCCTAAATTTATTCATTCCAATGGCCATTAATACTCCCAGTTCTTTCGTTCTTTCCAAGACCGCCATTAGCATGGTATTGACTATTCCAAAAACCAGAGCCACCATTATTATTCCCATAAGCACATATAACATACTCTCGTACATCTCACTCATAAAAACTAATTCAGGGGCGATCTCTCTCCAGGTTTCAATTTTATCTTGCGTATGCAATTTTTGATATTTATTCACGATCAAATTCTCATCGTAATGAGGCTCTGTTAATATGGCTATTTCATGCACCTCATCGCCAATTCCAAGTAGTTTTGTTAAGTCTTCCTGTTTTACAAAGGCGAATAATTCATTTATACTGATAGATGAGCTATGCAAAATACCAACGATTCTAAACGCGCCCGCGGTTACATCTCCATTGGCATCATTGAAAGTCAGGACGATCTTAGACCTTAATTTTACCTTGAGACTTTCGGCCAGTTTAGATCCGATAACAATTGGGTTTCTAACTTCACTTTTAAAGTAATCACCCTCAATAATCATTGAGTCCAGTTCAGTGACAACAGCTTCGCTTACGGGATCGATCCCTCTTATCTGAACACCCATCGCTTTTTGAGGAGATGAGATCATGCCATTGCTTATACTTCTGGCACTAACGCCAACAACCCCGTCCCATAAACCTATTTCGTCCACTTTCTCTTTTCCTTCAGGAATAAAATAATGAATATCAAAATCGGTTTTAAATTCGGGACTATGGATCTGAATATTAGAAATATCATGTTCGATCATATTGGCAGAATAACCTACTAAAAATCCATTTGTAAATCCCGTTCCAAAAATGATGGCCCAAATTCCTAAGGCAATTGATCCAATCACCACAAAACTTCGAGACTTGCTTCTCCAAATATTTCTCCAAGCGACTTTTAACAACATACGCTTTTACTTAAAAATGTATCTAAAAAATTATTTCCCATCTCTCATCGCGCTTACCGGTTTTAATCTCTGGATCACATACAATGGATAAAATCCAAGAATAAAAGCCATAAAGAATATAGCCCATGCCTGATTATAAAATAAAGAGGGTTCAAGGGAAAAATAATATGCAGCTTCAACGCCAAATTTTTCTATTGCATCTGCTGATTCTCCTTTGAAATAAATAGGGTTATGATAATAATACAGTAATATTGGAAAACTGATCCCTATGCCTGTAAGAACGCTAATTGTTGACATAATTCCCATTTCAACAATAATGATCAATTGCATTTTCCATCTTTTCATTCCTATCGACATCATTACGCCGAATTCATACATCCTTTCTGCTGCCATCATCAAAAAAGTTCCAAACATCCCAAAGCCAATTACAGCATAAAGTACCCAGAGCATGACTTTCCCACTGATATTATCAATCTCAATTCCTTGTACAAGTTCTGGCATTAGCTCCTCCCATCCCATTACCTCGAGATCTTTAAACTCATTTAAAGAGGCAATATCCTTAACGATCCGATCTACATGTTTAGCCTTGTCAATTACCAAGGCAAGGCTTGTTAATTTACTACCCACATCGA
>JAHECK010000072.1 GCA_024641785.1 Flavobacteriales bacterium
GATGTAAGTCTTAATGGAAGTGTTATTGGAGCTTTAGGTGGTGTTTGGAGTGGTGGAAGTGGTATTTATAATCCCAATCAAAATGCACTGAATGTCATTTATACTCCTAGTGCTGCAGAGATCACAAGTGGTTCCGTAACACTAACACTTAGCTCAACAGGGAATGGAACCTGTAATGCAGAATCTGACCAGGTAACGATAAACTTTACCAGTGCACCAATCGTAGATGCAGGAACGAACGATATTTATTGTTCAAATAATTCAGCGATCACTTTAAACGGATCGGTAACAGGCGCTGTGGGAGGACAATGGACCGGAGGACTTGGTAGTTTTAATCCAAATAATCAAACATTAAATGCCATTTATTCACCTTCATTATCGGAGTTAACATTGGGCATAGTTACACTTACATTAGAATCTACAGGCAATGGAACCTGTGTTTCCGAAAGTGACCAGGTAAGTTATTCATTTACTCCAACTCCTGTGGTTAACGCAGGTAGTGATGTGTCGGTTTGTGTTAATAATGCTGATGTGGCTCTTAATGCCTCAGTCACAATTGCTGCCGGAGGTCAATGGACCGGAGGATCAGGTATTTTTACTCCGAATGCGAATGTTTTAAATCCTGTTTATACTCCAACAGCAGCGGAAATTGCATCCGGATCGATGAAATTATTTATTAGTTCTACCGGAAATGGTAGTTGTAATGTGGTAACAGATTCACTGCAAATTACCTTTACACCTGCACCGACAGTAAATGCAGGTCCGGATCAAACGGTTTGTGCTAATAATGTTAATGTAAATTTAAATGCTAATGTAATAGGAGCAACCGGAGGAATATGGACCGGAGGAAGTGGTACATATAATCCATCAAATTTAGTTGCAAATCCAACTTATACTCCTTCAGTATCTGAGATCAACAATGGCTCTGCTACTTTAACATTTACTTCAAGTGGAAATGGAACTTGTAATCCCGTTTCAGATGTTATTAATATAACGATCAATGCATCACCGGTAATTTCTGCCGGATTAGACGCATCTATCTGTTCAAATAATTCAGAGATTTCATTAAATGGAAGTCTTAGTGGTGCAGGTGGTGCAATATGGAGTGGAGGTCTAGGAATATTTACTCCTTCAAACACATCTCTTACTCCGCAATACACCCCTACAAATGCAGAAATAGTTTTAGGAAGTGTAAGTTTAACGCTTACAAGTACCGGAAATGGAACTTGTCTGGCAGTTCAGGATGTAGTAAGCTATACTTTTACGCCATCGCCTTTAGTTGATGCCGGAGCTAACGTAACAGTTTGTGGAGATGTAACAACTATTCCACTTTCAGGTTCAGTGACTGTTGCAACCGGTGGTCAGTGGAGTACTTCCGGTTCAGGATCATTTAGTCCGAGTAATATTCAATTGAATACAAATTATAATGCCTCTGCTTTGGATATAAGCAATGGAAGCACAATGATCTATTTAACCTCTATTGGAAATGGAAATTGTATAGCCGTAATGGATTCAATGGAAATCACTTTTGATGCGGTTCCGACCGTGAATGCAGGTCCGGACCAGTCTTCATGTCAGAATAATGTGGCTATTCAATTGGATGGTCAGGTAATTGGTGCAAGCGGAGGAACATGGAGTGGAGGAACAGGAATATTTAATCCATCGAGTTCTTCATTGGTTGCAACTTATATTCCTAGTCCTTCAGAAATTGCTTTAGGATCCCTGACACTTACTTTAAGCAGTACCGGAAATGGCAACTGTTCTGTATCCACAGATCAAATGAACATTACAATAAATCCTTCACCTTCAGTAAATGCAGGAACAGATCAACAAGCTTGTGCGAATAATCCTTCTGTTATTTTGAGTGGAATTATTCAATTTGCCAGTGGAGGAGTTTGGCAAGGAGGAACGGGAACTTTCTCTCCTTCAAATACATCTTTAAATGCGTTTTATACACCAAGTGCGGCTGAAATAAGTAATGGAAGTGTAGTTCTAACTTTGGAGTCTACCGGAAACGGATCTTGTTTACCGGTAAATGACCAGGTTCAAATTACCTTTACACCTGCGCCGATCGTAAATGCAGGTATAGATCAGTCAGTTTGTGAAAATAATGCAACAATCACTTTAAATGGTACTGTAAGTGGTGCAGGTAGCGGAGTATGGACGGGTGGTATCGGAACTTTTAGTCCGGATAATACCTCTCTAATTGCCACATATCAACCTCACCCTACCGAAATAGCAAATGGAAATGTGACACTTATATTAACTTCTAATGGAAACGGAACTTGTAATCCTGTATCAGACGATATTCAGATCACCTTTACTTCAGCTCCTATTGTAGAGGCAGGTAACAATATTACAACCTGTGTTGATGAACTTGAAATTCCATTAAGCGGAAGTATAAGTGGTGCAACTTCAACCGGGTCTTGGTCAACTTCAGGAAGCGGTTTCTTTACACCGAATAACTTAGTACTTAATCCGACCTATGTTGCTTCAGTGCAAGATAGTATTAACGGAGGTGCAACATTATTCTTGACCTCAACGGGAAATGGAAATTGTCTATCTGTTACCGACAGTTTAATAATAAATGTATTTCCTATAGGTGTAGCTAATGCAGGACCTAATCAATCAGTTTGTGCCAATAATAGTACAGTTACTTTAGACGGTCAGATCTCAGGAGCGGCCTCTTCAGGAGTGTGGACTACAAGTGGAACAGGAACCTTTGTTCCGAATAACACAACGCTGGATGCAGATTATATTCCATCCGATGATGATATATTAAATGGAAGCGTAACGATTACTTTAACAGCAAATGCATGTAATGAAGCGATCGATAATATGATCCTTACCATTACTCCGGCTCCGGCAGTTTATGCAGGTGTCGATCAAACCGTTTGTATTACAGATCTAGATGTTCAATTAGGAGGACTAATTGGGGGAGCTACTGTAACTGGTATATGGTCTACTTCCGGAACTGGAACATTTGTTCCCGGACCTACTTTCTTAAATGCAATCTATATTTTGAGTTCTGCTGATAGTTTGAACCAAGGTGTAGTATTAACCCTTACATCAACAGGAAATGGGAATTGTATAGCGGTATCAGAATCCATAAATATTTTTGTTTACCCAACAGGTACAGCAAATGCTGGAGCTGACCAAACGGTTTGTGGAAATGATGCAAATGTTCAGTTATCAGGTAGTGTTGCTGGAGGAGCTGATCAAGGTCAGTGGAGCAGTAACGGAACCGGTATCTTTAGTCCGAATAATCAGGATATGAATGCAGTCTATACGCCTTCAAATCAGGATATAATTAATGGTTCAGTCACTTTAATATTAACGACCTTAAACAGTTGTAATCAAGCAACTGATAATTTACTTGTGACCATTCTTCCTTCTCCGATTGTATCAACCTATAATGATACCACAGTATGCGGAACAAATCCTGTTATTGATATTGTTGGGTCTGTGCAAGTAGCCGGTGGCGGACAATGGTCTAGTTCAGGTACTGGATCTTTTAGCAGTTTAACGAATTTAAACACAACCTATACTGCTAGTGATGATGATCTTACCATAGGAAGCGTTTTAATAACATTAACATCCACTTCTAATGGACTTTGTTTAGCAGAATCAGAATCTTTCACGATCACTTTTTCTGACGGTATCTTTGTAAGTGCCGGACCAGATCAGGAAGTTTGTATTTCTTCTGCTTCTACTATCCTATCCGGAATCATTAATAATGGAACAACAACGGGTGTATGGATCACCAATGGTGATGGTACTTTTAGTGATAATACCGATCTTAATGCTGAATATAGCTATGGTGTGAATGATCTATTAAACGGTCAAGTAAGTTTAGTATTAACATCTACGAATAATGGAAATTGTGCGGAAGAGAGTGATGAAATGAATATTGTATTTGGAAATACAGTAAATGTTAATGCGGGTCCTGATGTAGAATTATGTGCTGATAATGGAGCGATACAATTAAATGGGATTGTTTCAGGAGGTTCAGTTAGTGGAACATGGTCTACTACGGGTTCAGGTATCTTTTTACCTGATGCAACTACCTTAAACGCTATGTATATTCCAAGTGAAAATGACAGCATCCAGGGTTCTTTTGATCTAATACTGATATCAACTAATAATGGAGGTTGTTTAGAAGGAAGAGATACGGCAAGTTATGAGTTGAGACCTTTGCCATTTATCGATGCAGGTGGAGATCAAATTGTTTGTTTTGGATCGGATAGTGTGTTCTTTCAAGCGATCACTGAAAATGTAGATCAGCTTTTATGGACGACTACAGGAACAGGATCATTTTTCCCAAATAATAGTTCAGTACAGGTAGTATACTTGCCGAGTTCAGCAGATCAGCAAGTACCTTCTATAAATATTACTGTTAATTCAATTGCTTCAAGTCCTTGTCAGGATGTTTCCAGTACGGTCTCAGTAAGTTATGCAGATCCTTTTACTGCAAATGCAGGAAGTGATATAACTACTTGTGCTGATATGTTAGAAATAGAATTGAATGGACAAGTCTTTGGATCGACAACCGGAAGCTGGACAAGTTCAGGAAGTGGATTTTTCTTTCCAACAGATAATGTATTGAATGGTCAGTATTTCGCTAGTCCGGCAGATTCACTTTTAGGAAGTGTATGGTTAGTATTAAGACCAACAAATACGGGCAGCTGTGATTTTATTTCAGATTCATTGTTACTTACGATCCAGCCTGTTCCTATTGCTAATGGAGGTGGAGATCAGATCGTATGTGAAAATACAGAAGTGGTTCAATTAAATGGAAGTGTAACAAATGCAAACAGTGCTACATGGGGAACATTCGGAAGCGGGGTCTTTATTCCAAATCCAAATGCTTTAGATGCGGAATACCAATTTTCACCACAAGATCAATTGGCCGGTGGGGTAACACTTATCTTATCTACTACTCAATTAGGTGTTTGTACAAGCGATGTCGATACTATTTATATTGAAATGTCTAATCCACTTGATGCCGATTTCGATTGGTCAGGGCAATGTGTTGATAATTCAATTCAATTTTCAGATCAAACCTTAGTTAATAATGGTTTTATCGAAGGTTTTGAATGGCATTTTGGAGATGGGAATATCTCAATGGTTCAAAATCCTTCAAATACTTATTCCTCTTCAGGTAGTTACGATGTTTCTCTGGTTGTTTTTTCAAATCTTGGTTGTAATGATTCACTCATTCAACAAGTCGTTATCTATGACAATCCTCAACCAGGATTTACATGGGAAGAAACGGATAATCAATTTGAAGTACAATTTATTGATCAGTCGATAGGAGCAAATCTATTCGATTGGGATTTTGGAGATGATTTTGGAGAATCTCAAGAAATGAATCCATTGTTTATCTATGGTTCTGAAGGAAATTATAGTGTTACTCAGGTTGTGCAAAATGATCAGGGATGTATGGATAGTACAAGTGTTGTTATTACTGTTTCGAATCCGGATGTATATGCGCCAACCACTCCTGAAGCTTTTTCTCCTAATGGGGATGGGGTAAATGATGTATTCTTTGTCAGAGGAGGACCATTTATCGAATTAAATCTTCAGATCTATGATGGCTGGGGTGAAATGATCTTCGAATCTAATCAAGTTGATGAAGGATGGGATGGGAAAGCAAGGGGAGATTGGGTCCAGATAGGTGTGTACGTGTATGTGGTACATGCGAAAACATCAAGTGGAAAACAGTACGATTTACAGGGTAAAGTAACAGTCATTAAATAATCTGCGTCATGAAAAAGTTAGTATTATCAATTACCATAGTATTGGGATGCGCACTAAGTTCTCTTCATGCGCAAGATGCTCAGTTTAGTCAATTAGAGAATCTCCCTTTGTTAACAAATCCGGCAACTACCGGGCTGTTTACAAATAATGATATCAACCTTGGGGCGGTATATCGGAATCAATGGAGTAGTTTATCAAGTAGCATAAATAGCTTTGCATTAAGTTTTGATCTGCCACCTTTTAGAGATCGATGGGGAGTAGGAGCGTATTTAAAGAATACTGATGAAATAGGAATAATAAACACTTTTAGTTTTATCGTTTCGGGTTCTTATATCATTTCCGATCCTAAGAACAACAAAAATTATATATTATCTGCGGGACTTCAGCTCGGCTTTATTTATAAGAGGATCAATATTGATAATATGACCTTCGATCAGCAATATGAAGCGGGGAATTTTAATCCTGATATTGCAAGTGGCGAAACGTTTATTCGTCAAAATACTATGATGCCTGATGCAAATATTGGTTTTTATTATCGGAATACGAATAAAGCAAAACAATTCCGTCCTTATGGGGGATTTAGTGTATTTCACTTAACCTATCCTAAAGAGCAATTTCTGGATGGTACTATTGATCATTTACCTCTGCGTTACTTTTTTGAATTAGGATCGACCTATGAAATAAATGAGTCTACCAGCATTGTTCCTGTTGTTTATTACCAAAGACAGCGAGAGTTTCAACAGGTTCTGATCAATGTATTAGGATATTATAATATCAATGATACGCCGTACAAAGTAATTGCAGGTGTTGGATATCGTTATCAAGATGCTGTTATTATGCATTTAGGTTTTCAACATGGACTGAATATTTTTAGATTTTCTTACGATTTTAATGTTTCCGATCTTAAAACCTATACAAAGAATAGAGGAGCAATGGAGTTTTCATTGATCTATCGGGCCGGATCAAACAAAAAAGCACGTATTAATCTTTTATAGAAAAGTTGTAAAATACTTAGTTGCTAAAGACTCGGGTTCTTTTATTGTAAATTTTATCTTTACACACAATAAAATGAACCCGAGTCTTTATGCATTTTGCGAATCCCGGTTTTTTATGGGCCTTGTTTCTTCTGATCATACCGATCATTATTCACCTTTTCAAATTCAGAAGGTATAAGCAAGTCTATTTTCCAAATATTCGTTTTCTTAAGAAGATCGATGAGGAACAAAAATCAAGGCGAAGACTTAAGGATATTTTTATTTTATTGAGTAGAATGCTAGCGATTAGCGCATTGGTTTTCGCTTTTGCAATGCCTTTTTTAGGGAGTTCAAAAACATCGTCTAAAGGAAATATAGTATCGATCTACGTAGATAATTCATTTTCCATGGAAAATGAGTCTGATCAAGGTAAATTATTGGATATTGCTAAAAAGAAGGCAGAAGAACTGGTGATGACTTTCCAGCCATCAGATCAATTTCAATTGATTACAAACGATTTAGAAGCTCGACATCAAAGACTCGTAAACAGACAAGCTTTTTTACAATTTCTATATGAGGTTGATCTTTCGGCTGCAAGTATTGAATTAAGTGAGATCTATCAGCGACAAGTATCCTTGATCGAGGATGAGGCTCAATTTGAACGTTGGATCGCCTTAATAAGTGATCTGCAACAATCGACAAGTGATCTGGTAAATATCGATGTAGAAGAAGCTTACCATGTTTTATTTATACCGATTGAAGCCAATAACTATAATAATATTTACATTGATAGTCTGTGGTTTGAAGATCCTTTGAGGCAAATGGCTAAAAGTGAAACATTAAATTTTCGAATTAAAAATGATTCGGACGAAGATCAGGATGAGGTTCAGATCAAACTCAATATAAACGGCCAGATGAAAAGCATGGCTACGCTTACGTTAGCAGCTGGAAGTAGAAGAGATACCCTTTTGCATTTTACAAATGATAATATTCCCGGAATTCAAAACGCAATCCTTTCGGTAGAAGACAAGCCGATCGAATTTGATAATGATTTTTATTTCTCATATGAATTAAAAGAGAAGATCAAAGTAGCTGAGATTTACTCAAAGGATGCAAATAATTATTATAAATTAATTTATTCCGATTCTTTATATAGTTATAACTCCTTTTCACTAGATCAGATCGATTATCAATCATTAGGTGATGCTGACCTCATTATTTTAAATGATCTGGAAGCGATTCCTAGTGGATTAAACTCTTACTTAACAAAATGGATAAATGATGGTGGACATTGCTTTGTGAGTCCCTCTGAAAAGCTTAATAAAGGCGAATACGATCAATTTTTATCAAATTTTGCAATTGGGATTTCTTCAGATGCAGATACAAATAATAGGAGAGTAGCCTTTTTAGAATTAGAGAATAAAATTTTCAGGGGAGTTTTAAAATCGGATCCTCAAGGAAAAGCTTTACCGCAGACCTATAGCCACTATAGTATAAAATTTAAAAATCTAGATTGGGAAGTCCTTTTTCAATTGCAAGGAGGTGATCCATTTTTAGCTAGTGAAAAAGTAGGAGATGGAAGGGTTTATTTATTAGCTGTTCCAAGTAAAGAAAGCTGGAGTAATTGGCCCAGACATGCACTTTTTATAACATCGATGCTTCGAATTGCCGAAGAAAGTCAAAGGATAGAACTGCTTGATCATCGTATTGGAGATTGGAATGTAATTGAATTGCAATCGGCTGTTAATTCTAATGATCGTCCAAATGAATTAAAGGCACAGGATGGGAATATTGCGTTTATTCCAAGTCAGCAATGGATTAACGGAAAATTATCTTTAGCGGTAAAGGATGAGGTGAAAAAGTCCGGATTTTATGATCTAATGAATGAAAATCAACTTTTATATACTCTCGCATTTAATTATTCCAGAAAAGAATCTGATCTAAGGTTTATTTCGCTAGAAGAACTTGAAAAATGGATGGATGGAAGAGAAGAGATCAAGCTCGTAAAAGTAATGAATAGTCCATTGAAAAAGAGCTCTATACGAGATGAAAGACCCTTATGGAAGTATTTTGTAATAGGAGCTTTAATTTTCCTTTTATTGGAGATCCTTATTATAAAATGGATGAAACAAGTCTGAAAAAGACCTTGAATATTGACTTTTTTAAAAAAAAGGATAGATCAAATTAAAAAAGAGAATGGAATGAATAAACATATCGATTTGTTTAATAAATTCGCATCATGAAAATTTTGATCAGATCAGCTCGGATCATTGACCCTTCTTCCTCCCTTCATCATAAAACAAAAGATATATTTATTGAAAATGGAATCATCTCTAAGATTTCAGATAAAATAAAACCCTTAGCGGAATATAAAGTTATTGAAGGTAAAAACATTCATGTTTCTGCAGGTTGGTTTGATCTAAGAGCAAACTTTTGCGAACCGGGTCACGAATATAAAGAAGACATTCAAAGCGGTTTGAAAGCTGCAGCATATGGAGGTTATACAGGTGTAGCGCTTTCTTCAGCTACCCATCCACCGATAGATAATCGATCATCCATAGAATTTTTATTAGCAAGACAAAAAAACCAGGCTGTTGATATTTATCCTTTAGGTACAGTATCAGCTAAAAGAGAAGGGAAAGAATTATCCGAAATGTATGATATGCATCTCGGAGGGGCTATTGCTTTTAGTGATGATAAACAAACAATCTCTTCGAATAAACTTTTGTTTAAAGCACTTACTTATTCAAAAGCTTTTAATGGACTGATCATGGATTTTCCAATGGATTTTGAATGGATCGATGAAGGACAAGTTCATGAAGGAATTGTGAGTACGAAAATGGGAATTAAAGGAATTCCTGATGAAGCAGAAGCTCTTATTGTACAAAGAGACCTCTCTATGCTCGAATATGCGGGAGGTAGATTACACATTGGCCCGATATCAAGCGCTTTGTCTTTAAAGTTGATTAAAAAGGCTAAAAAGGACGGATTAAAAATAACAGCAGAGGTTAATCATCATTCTTTATTATTAACCGACGAAGCTACTTTAGATTTTGATTCAAATTTCAAACTGATGCCTCCATTAAGGGATGAAAAAAACAGAAAGGCATTACTTGCTGCGATCAAAGATGGAACCATCGACGTTATTTCAAGTGATCATCAACCTGAAGATGATGATGAAAAGAGAATTGAATTTATGCAAAGTGCTTTTGGAGCCATTGGTCTTGAATCTTGCTTCGCTGTTTCTCTTGAGGCATTGGGAGAACTTGATCTGCTTATAGAAAAATTGACATCAGGCCCTCGAAGGGTATTAGGCATTGAGCAAGCAGAATTAAGCGAAGGAAAAAAAGCAAATATTACGGTTTTTGATCCTACATTAAAATGGACCTTTGATAAAAAAACGATCCATTCTAAATCGTTTAATAGTCCTTATTTAGGAAAAGAATTTAAAGGAAAGTCACTGGCTATAATAAATGGCAGAAGAGTTTTTATCAGCTAATTAGTGCTTTCCTTCTTCGATTTCAAAAAAAAACTATATTTGAGCATATCAGTTAAATATAGTGAGTAATTATATTATCGCTTTAGCACTTGTAGCAGCACCAATGGCGTTTGCAGCTTTTTTACTTTTCTTTATGATGAGTGGGAAGGGGACGAAACCTTTGGATGAAAACAATGAAGTATCCGAGAATAAGGAAAATACTGAGACGGGAGATGGGAGACCGAAGAACGGATAGAAAATCATTTTAACATCCTCAATTGCTGTCCTTCGCACAGATCCTAACATTCAACTTTTAATCCTAGCAGTAAATAGGTCTGCTGGAGATTTATGCATTTTGACTTGCTTGTTACAACTAGGAAAACAGGAGAAATTTCAGAAAATAAAAAAGGTCATCAAGATTGATGACCTTTTGAAATTTCATTTTATAATAGATTACTCTGTAGCAGCAGCATCCTCAATTACATTTGCTTTTATTTTCAAGATCGTATTATCAGGTTCAGTATTCGCTGTAACCGTGATCGATTTTGTTTGCTGATTTTTTTGTTTTCCTGGCTTATATACAATTTGTATTTCTGCTGATTCACCTGGAGCAACCGGTTCTTTCGGCCATTTTGGAACAGTACAACCACATGATCCTTTAGCATTAGAGATGAGCAATGGTTCTTTACCTGTATTTGTGAATTTAAAAATATATTCATTTGTTGATCCTTGAGCAATATTACCAAAATCATGCTCCATTTTCGTAAATGAAATACTTGTTTTAGGTCCGGCAGGTTTATTCTTGTCTTGATCGTTTATAGGATCAAAATTCGGACTTTCTTGATTAGTACTCGGTTTTTTCGTCGAATTATCATTCGTTTTTTCAAAACGGTTTGCGGCTACCTTACTTTTAGAGGCTGCTCCCGAATCATCACTTAGAATAGAATAAGTATTAAAAACGGTAAGTAAACCGATTACAACAACTGCTCCAATCAATAGTTTTTCTTTCATAATTAGCTTTTATATTATGCACAAAAGAAATTATTTACTTTCATAAATCCAAGTTTACTTTTAAAATGAACAATAAAAATAATTTGAAGCTTATTTACACTGTCACATAACAACATTTATTACCTTCGTGGCAAGTTTATTTTCATGGTTTACGATATAGGTATTATTGGCGGTGGTATTGTAGGAGCAGCCACTTTCTATCAACTACAACGACGCTATCCTCATTATAAAATTGTATTGATCGAGAAAGAAGAAATTCTGGCGGATCATCAAACTGGTCATAATTCAGGTGTTTTACATTCCGGATTATATTATAAGCCTGGTTCTTTAAAGGCAAAAAACTGTATTCAAGGCAGGGAAGAACTTGTTGCTTTTGCTAAAGAGCACCACATAGACCATGACGTTTGTGGGAAAGTGGTAGCCGCTGCAAGTGTGGAAGAACTTCCTTTTATGGATAAGATATTCGAGATCGGTAAGCAAAATAACCTTCCGGGGATCGAAAAAATAACAGGAGCTCAATTAAAAGAAATAGAACCGAGTGTGGAAGCGATTGCAGGATTATGGGTGCCACAAACCGGAATTATCGATTTTAGATCAGCCACAGCAAAAATGGTTGAGATTGCCCTTTCTAAAAATGAAGAATCAAAGGTCTTTTTAAATGAAGAGGTCATTGATATTATTCATGAAGATGGAATTCAAAATCTAATTACTCCAAAGCAAAGAATACGTGCTCGTTATACTATTTTTTGTACCGGACTTCAGGCAGATCGTATGGCCATAAAAGATGGTGTTGAAATAAAAGAAAAAGTAGTCGGTTTTAGAGGGGATTATTATGAATTGAATGATCATGCAAAGCATAAAGTAAAAAACCTGATCTATCCTGTTCCAAATCCTGATTTTCCTTTTTTAGGAGTACACTTTACAAGGATGACAGATGGGGAGATCGAGTGCGGACCAAATGCCGTCTTTACTTTTAAACGTGAAGGTTATGGTAAGACCGATTTCAGCATGAAAGATACTATGGATGCTTTATCCTATAAAGGAACTTGGAATCTGTTTTTTAATAATATGAGTTTCGGAATTAATGAATACAGAAGGGCATTTTCTAAAAAGTTATTTCTTAAAACATTACAACGATTAATTCCAAGTCTTGAAATGAAAGATCTAAAGCCCGGAAGATCAGGAGTAAGAGCCTTATTATTATCACCTGATGGAGATACGCGAGATGATTTTAGAATTGTTTCACGCAATAATAGTATTCATGTTTTAAATGCACCTTCACCTGCAGCAACAGCTTCCTTAGCGATAGGAAGTGAAATTGCAGATATGGCGGTTGAACATTTTAACATCTAATTTTTATGCTATTATGTAGCTAAAGTTGCATTGAAAAACTGAGTATTCACTACCTTTAGAATTATAAATAAAAGGCGATGAAAAGTTTTTCAAAAAAATTCGTGATCGTTCGAATAGGAATTATTTTTTTAGCGATCGTTCTATTGTCATTTACCTTTGAAAATAAGGGTAGGATAAACTCTTTTCAATATCATAATTCACTGGAAATCTTATACTTCGATATTCAGGATCTTCCACTTGATACGAATTCACTTTTTAGCGCATCTGGAAATTGCGTTTTATGTCATGGGGATCCGGATCAATTTCCGTCGAGTACTGCCAATTTAGATGAATTTGGAAACGATGTGTCTCCCGTAAATGCATGGAGAGCTACGATGATGGCTAATGCTGCAAAAGACCCTTTTTGGAGAGCGAAAGTGAAGCATGAAGCCATGGAGAATCCGGGATTAAGTGAAGAAATAGAAACATTATGTACAGCTTGCCATGCTCCAAATGGCCATTTCGACGCCATGTATAACGGCATTGATCTTTATACCATGAGTGATCTACTGTCGGATCCAATGGGATTGGATGGCGTATCTTGTAATTCATGTCATATGATCGAGGATATTGATTTTGGAATCACTTTTTCAGGTGATATAAGCTATAATGAAAATCATGTTGAATATGGGCCATTTAGCAATCCTTTTCAAAATCCGATGGTCAATAATATTGGTTTTACCCCTGAGTATGGAAGTCACATTTCAAGTTCAGAAGCATGCGGGAAATGCCACAGCTTAATTACAGAAACAATTAGTGAATCCGGAGAAATTACAGAAAACACTTTTATTGAACAGGCAATTTATCACGAGTGGCTTAATTCCAATTATTCAGTTGAGGAAGTAAGATGCATCGATTGTCATATGACAAATTTGGATGAAGAGATAAAAGTCTCTCCTATGCCTCAATGGCTTGGACCGAGAACTCCTTTTTCGATCCATGATCTGGTAGGTGGAAATGTATTTATGTTAAACCTTCTAAAGGAAAATATAGATGAACTTGATCTTAATGCAAGCGAGGATCAATTTGATGCTGCGATCGCAGAAACAAACAGTATGCTTCAGGAACGGGCTTTAAATTTGGAAATAGGACTTTTTTCGATAGATAACGACAGTATGGAAATTGAAGTTATACTCGAAAATAAAAGTGGTCATAAATTACCTAGTGGCTATCCATCCCGCCAAATGATGATCGAATTCCTGGTTCAGTCGACAAGCGGTGATACTCTTTTTCATAGTGGAGGATTTAATGATGTAGGCAGAATTAATGGAGAAGAAGATAATGACTTTGAACCACATTATGACCATATATTTAATGAAAATGAAGTTCAGATTTATGAATATGCTATGGGGAATGAGCAAGGTGAATTAACTACCATACTTAGCCGAGCTTATAGTGGTATAAAAGATAATCGTATTCCTCCTTTAGGGTTCACCACAGGTCATTTAGCCTATGATACTGTCCAGATTATCGGAAATGCCTTTAATGACCCTAATTTTAATATAAGTGATGGGGAAGAGGGAAGTGCTAAAGATCATATTTATTATCATGTTCCTATTGGGGCGATTAATGATGGAGTAATCGTAAATGTTAAGGTGCATTATGTAGCTGTTCCAAGAAAATGGCTCGATCAATTATTTGAAAATGAAGCTGCTGAAATCGATTCGTTTGAGATAATGTATAATCAAGTAGCAATTGAATCAGTTATTATGAATGAAGAATCACTTTTTGTTTCTTTAAATTCAATCGATGAACAATTAAAGAATTCGGTAATCCTTTATCCAAACCCGAGTAATGGTGAGATTAATATAATTTCTGAACGAGAAAATATAAGGTTGATTCATTTGTATGATGTGAGCGGAAGGGAAGTAAGATCCTATTCTCTGCCTGATACAAAGAATACTCATATAGTATTACCACCACCAAATGGGAAGTATATATTGAAAATTGAATTTAGTAATGGTACTTCAATAATAAAATCAATCGTAAAAATTTAATATATGAAAATAGCATTGAGTTTTCAAAATGGGCATAGTTTAAGCGGACATGCAGGAAGGTGTACACGTTTTTTAGTCTATATCATTGAAGAAAATAAAGTTCTTTCTAAAGAACTAGTAGAAATGGATAGGGATATGACATTTCATTCCATTTTTCATGATGGAACCTATTCTTTTTCCGAAAACCCTTTGCATGATATGGATATGATCATTAGTAATTCAATGGGGCTTGGATTTGTTCAAAAAATGAAATCGAATGGAATCGAAGCATTGCAAAGCGATGAGCAGGATCCTGATCTACTTATTGAGAAATATATGAAAGGTGAACTTCATTTTACAGAGATTAAAAATCATCATCATCATTGAGGTAGTTTTTATATCTTCATAACTTTTTTAAAACCCTTTATGAAGATCCTTCGTTTTTCTATTATCGCTTTCTTTTTAAGTATTCTTTTTTCTTGTGACCAGGGTGTTACAGATGCTTATACCGACAGTCTTTCAAAAGAGAGTGCTGCTTTTATTGGAAATAGCTCTTGTTTGGAATGCCATGAGAATGCTTACAATAATTGGAAGAATTCAGATCATGATAATGCAATGGCCATTGCTTCTGATAGTTCCGTTCTAGGCGATTTTAATGATGTAAAAGTCAATTTTAGAGGAATCGAAAGCCGGTTTTATAAAAAAGAGGATAAATTCTTTGTTTATACAGAGGGTCCTGAAGGAAAAATGGGAGATTTTGAGGTCACCTATACTTTTGGAGTTCGACCACTTCAGCAATATTTAATTCCTTTTGAAAAAGGAAGATTGCAATGTTTACCAATTGCATGGGATACGCAGCAGAAAAAATGGTTTCATTTAGCAGATAGCACCTATAGTGGAATGTCGATTCCACCTCATGATTGGTTATACTGGACGAATAACGGACAAAATTGGAACGCGATGTGTGCCGAATGTCATTCGACCAATCTGGAGAAGAATTTTGATTTAAATACTCAAATATATACCACAACCTGGAGTGAGATAAATGTGAGCTGCGAGGCATGTCACGGACCTGCATCTAAACACCTTATTTGGTCAGAATTAACAGTCGAAGAAAAAGGAAAATGGGATTTTTCCGGCTTTGAACATAAAAGCATTGACCTAAATACGGAAGAGATGCTTAATCAATGTTCTTATTGTCATGCCCGAAGAAGCTCTTTATCTGATCTTTCTTCGAATGGAGAACATTATTTAAATCAATTTTTGCCTAATCTGGTCAATGAAGAATCGTATTATTTTGATGGTCAAATTCTGGAAGAAGATTATGTTTTCACCTCTTTTACACAAAGCAGAATGCATACTCGAAATATTAAATGCAGTGATTGCCATGAGCCTCATAGCCTAAAAACAAAACAAGAAGGAAATTTACTTTGCTTACAATGTCATAATGTTAATAAGTATGATAATGAGAGTCATCATTTTCACCAAAAAACAGGGAAGGGGCAAAGCGAATTTATGACTGAAAATGGCTTTTATGATCAAGGTGATGGCACGCAGTGTGTTGATTGCCATATGACAGGAAAAGTGTATATGGGAGTTGATTTCAGAAGAGATCATAATTTCAGAACTCCAAGGCCGGATGTTGCCATGAGAGTTGGTTCACCTGATGCATGTACCGGCTGTCATAAAGAAATGAAGCAGCAGGAAGCAGCTGAAATATTGGAAAAGTGGTATCCCGGTTCACTAGCTAAAAAACAGTATGGGGATCTGTTTCATGATATAGCAAATGGAGACGAAAATGCCATGTATAAATTAATTCCTTATCTAAACGATACTTCGAAATCTATTATGGTCAGATCTTCAGCGATTGAATATATATCGAGGCTTAATATAGTGGATGGAATGGAGGAAGTTGAAGAATTTTTAACTAGTGAAGATCCTCTTTTACGATTTGCTGCAACTCAATTTTACTGGAATAGAGATGTAAATGTAGACAGCAAATGGATGTTAAAAGCTTTGAATGATCCATTAAAAGCGATTCGAACTGTAGCAGTAATAAACTTATTGAGTATGAATTATAAAGCAGCAGATTCGTTGAGCCAAATAAAATTTGACAAAGCCCAAAAAGAGTATCTCAAATACCTGGAACGAAGCGCAGATTTTGCAGTAAGCCGTCATAATTTAGGCATATATTACGCAAATAAAGGGGAAACCGATATTGCAATTCGTCATTTAAAAGAGGCAATAAAAATTGATGACCGATATTACCCTGCAATGCTTGAATTGGCAATTTTGTATAGTCGCTTAGGCCAGGCAGATGTTGCTGAAAAATGGCTGCTTTATACTTTAGCGAATGATCCTGATAATTTGAGAGTAGTTTCTTATATGGCCTTGTTAAAAGCCGAAAACAAAGAATTTGATCAATCGATCAGCTATTTTGAGAGAGCAATTGAAATTGATCCTTTTAATCCACGTTTCTATTATAACCTTTCATTTATTTATCAGGAGAAAAATAATTTAGACAAAACAGAAAAAAGTCTTTTAAAGGCAATAGAACTTGATCCTTATAATAAAGATTATTTATATGGATTGGCTTATTTTTACAAGACTCATAATGATAATGAAAACGCACTTATTATTGCTTCAAAATTAATTAAGCTTTATCCTAATGACGCTGATATTAAAAACTTTTTATTAAGTTTTGGAAAGTAGATTTGTTTAAATTAGTAAGTACCTTTATTAAAAAATTAAACTAGCATT
The DNA here is from genome assembly GCA_024641785.1 of Flavobacteriales bacterium. GTDB lineage: Bacteria > Bacteroidota > Bacteroidia > Flavobacteriales_D > JAHECK01 > JAHECK01. The sequence goes on from JAHECK010000072.1 coordinate 17,352, forward strand.
TATGAAATACTTAAAAATGAATTATCTGATTCCAATAATCGCTTTATTAATATTGAATTC
>JAHECK010000178.1 GCA_024641785.1 Flavobacteriales bacterium
AATATTGGAGATTATATTCATTGGAATGAGCAATACGAAGGAGAAAAAGGAATACTTGATATGGATTTTTGGGTGTTAAGCTATAATGAAGAAATAGCCAAAATTCAATTTTTACAAGCCAATAAAACAATGGAAGCATTCGAATATTGGTTTGGACCTTATCCTTTTTATGAAGATGGCTATAAATTGGTAGAAGTCCCCTATTTAGGAATGGAGCACCAAAGTTCTGTTACATATGGGAATAAGTTTAAAAATGGTTTTAATGGCAATAGTCGAAATCGGAGTAAAATGGATATTAATTTTGATTATATCATTATCCATGAAAGTGCTCATGAATGGTTTGCTAATAATATAACCTATATAGACCCGGCGGATATGTGGATTCATGAAGGCTTCGCCTGTTATTCCGAGTCGCTTTATCTTGATTACTGGTTTGGAAAAGAGGCAGGAGAAAAATACAATTTGGCTCTACGAGAACATATAGGGAATAATAAACCAATGATCGGGTATTATGGAGTGAATAATGAAGGTAGCGACATGTATAATAAAGGAGCTACGCTTCTTGGAATGATCCGTCAGATGATTGATGACGATGAAAAATGGAGATCTATTTTGAGAGGATTAGGCGATACATTTTATCATCAAACCGTAGGAACCGGACAAATTGAAAATTTCATCAGTGAGCGATCAGGGATCGATTTAAGTTCTTTTTTTGATCAATATCTTAGAACGATTATGATTCCGAACCTCGAATACTTCTTTTTTGAAGGCAAATTGTATTATAGATGGACCAATGTAATAGATCATTTTTCCATTCCAATTGATATTTATTTAGGAGATTTGGAATTGAGAATTACTCCAGGCATGAGCTGGCAAGCAATTGAAACAAATGAGGATCAATTCAATATACAACTGAATTACTATATAACTACCTTTAAAATACAGTAGTTATTAAAGGTTTTTTATTTTTCTGAAAGGTGAAATATCAGGTCATTTTTAAAAAAGTGGATTATTTTTTATTTTTTTTTCTTTTTCGCTTTGGATTTATGATTTGCTTACTATAATTGTAGAAAATTATTTAATCGTATTCGAATTAAAAAATTGTTTAATTTTAAACTTGAAATTCTCCAGCAATTAATAAAATGGAAAGAAAAATTGTTTTTTATTCAAAGCTTGTCAATCCTTTAAAAGATGCATTCCAAAAGGCTTTGGAAAGAGATGACTTAGTAAGCACTACTGTTCCAATAAAAGGAGAGATCAAAAGAGGTCTTATCTATAAGTCTCAGGACATTTCCTATTTGGTTATTATGGATACTCCAATGGTTGTGAGCTACGATGATGACGATGAAGACGACGATGATGATGAAGAAAAAGATCTTGATCTTGATTTAGCTGATGATTTTGATGATTAGTTCTAATAACTAAACCTTCTTGCTTTTATAAATACAAATACACTTACTTTTTAATTTCTATTATCCAAAGGGGATGCTAGATATTAAAGTGTTTTCTGCCTAGTTCAATTAAATTTCTCGTTTTTTCTTTCGTATGACTTTCTGCGTAAATGCGCAATAATGGTTCAGTTCCCGAAGTGCGGAACATGAGCCATTCGTCATCATTAAAGTAAAATTTAAAACCATCCAGCATTTCGCTCCGACGAACTTTATAATCGCCGAAATGGGATGGAGTTGCTTCATTTAATTGTTGAATGATTAAGTCCATTTTATTTTGACTCAATGGAAGATCAAGTCTGAAATAATCAAATTCACCAATAAGATCACTTATTTCCTTTTGAATTTCTTCTATGCTTTTCCTGCTAACATGAAGCATTTCCATAATTAATAATAAATTCCAGAGCCCATCACGCTCAGGAATATGGCCTTTTGTGGCAATACCACCTGCTTCTTCTCCCGCTAGAAGAACATCCTCTTTTAACATTATAGCAGAAGAATGTTTAAATCCGATCTTAACGATCTCCAATTCTAATCCGAGTTTTTTGCATAGCGTTTTGATCTTTTGCGTAGAAGAAAATCCGGTTACAACTTTTCCACTTTGCCCTTTGTATTCTACCAGATACCAAATAAGGATCAACATGATATGGTGAGCATCAATTACTTTTCCGCTTGCATCCATTAATCCTATTCGATCGGCATCGCCGTCTACTGCCAGCCCCAGTTTATATTTTCCTTTTTTTAAAGCTTCCCTAAGCGGGAGCATATTCTTCTCGATCGGTTCAGGAGAAACCCCTTTAAAAGTGGGGTCAGGATCTACTCTAATGCAACTCATCTCAGGAAAAAGACCCTGAATATAGCGTTGAATAGAGCCATTCATCGCATCAAAAACATAGTGTTTTTGGTCTTTTTTAAGTGCGTCTAGATTGAATCTTTGAATAATTGTTTCGGTGTATAATAGATCAAGATCGACCTTAGTCAATCGAATATGTGATTTTAATAACTCGTATTCCTGATTATGCGGAAGACTTACTTTTTCAGGAATGAGATCAACGATTTCATGAACCATCGAATCGAAGGCCGGACCGCCATAAGATCCCTTTATTTTCAATCCTTGATAACTCGGTGGATTATGACTTGCTGTGAAGATCACTCCCAGATCGCAATCGAGTTTATTACTTGCCAAAGAGATCATTGGAGTCGTTGTAAAATGATCATCCATCAGCACATCTATCTCTTCTTCGATAAGAGAAATAGCTAAACTTTCAGCAAAAAGTTTTCCGCCAAATCGTGTGTCAAAACCGATAACAACGCGTAATTCACGCTGAGGCTTTTCGCTTTTCTTAAGATAATTTGCAATTCCTTTTCCGACCCGGACTACATTTTCGACGGTAAATTCGCGACCAATAAGAGCTCGCCAACCATCGGTACCAAATTTTATCTGATATCTTTCCATAAGGATTAAAGGTAAGTTCTTTTTTATATTTTATCCTTTCAAGGACCAAACAAAAGAGTGTTATTCTTTAATAAATTCAAGCACCTTTTCTATTATTTTTTCATCTCTTAAGATGCGAACATGACCAAGCCCTTTTGTGTAGTGTGTTTGGGCTTTTGGAAGCAGATCTTTTAATAAATAAGCATGTTCAATGTGTGCTTCAATATCATCTTCATCATGGATAATAAGAAATGGAATTTCAGGGGCAAATTGGGCCCAATAACTTGCGGTATAATTTTCAAAAGGAGCACCAACACGTTCAAAAATTAATTGTCGCATCGCATCAATACTATTTTGATTTGTACCAAATTTATCAAATGCTTCGTGAAGAATCAGGTCTGCAATAGTTGGAGTACTGATCGATATATATTTATCAAATGGGATCGAATTTTTCATTGCAAAAAAACCAACTGCTCCACCCAAACTATGTCCGATATAAGCATGTGCTTTTCCATGTTTTTTATATAATGCTTCCAGGGCCTTTTCGAACAGTAACACACTAGAATTATTTCCTTCAGAATCTCCATGTCCTGGGGCATCGATGCCGATCACTTTATAACCTGAATCAACCAGTATCTTGATGAAGGAACTTAATTGAGTTGCACGTCCCGACCAGCCATGCATGATCCATACAGCCGGACCTTTACCCCATTCATAGGAAGCGACCTTAATTCCTTCAACGAGAATAAATGATCTTTTAGCTGCATTATAACACTTTAATTCTCGATCCGGCCGCTTATATCTTAGGGGATGCAAAAAAAGATATAATGCCAATCGGCCCGAGAGTTTAGGGCTTATCTTCTCCAATAAGCGCATAATAAATGCAAGAATTTTAAAAAGGAGAGGAGTCGATGGTTTTTTCTTCATTTAATCTTTTCAAGTATTTTTAAGTAGCTCTTGAAGGTATTCAATATGTGAAGGATGAATGTCCAGGTGAGTTACAAATCGAATACTTGTTGGTCCGAATGGAGCAGCTAATACACCTTTGCTATTTAGTCTTTGTAGAAATTCTTTTGCTATCTTTTCATTTTCCAATTGAAAGATAATAATATTGCTTTCTACAGGTAAAATGCTTTTGATAAGTGAACTTTCACGAAGGCTTTTTTCTATTTTCCGGGCATTTTCATGGTCTATTTTTAACCTTTCGATATTATGATCTAAGGCATAAATACCGGCTGCAGCAAGATAACCTGCTTGTCTCATTCCACCTCCCAGCACTTTACGATAACGATGGGCCTGTCTAATAAATTCATGATCTCCAATAAGTACTGAACCAATGGGGGTTCCTAGTCCCTTTGATAAACAAATACTAATGGAGTCGAATAATTTGCCATATTCTTTAGGAGATTCTCCATTTTCAACAAGTGCATTGAAAAGTCGGGCGCCGTCTAAATGAAGTTTGAGATTATTTTGCTTACAAAGTGCTTTAATACTTTTTATTTTTTCGATCGGCCATATACTTCCGCCCCCTTTGTTCACGGTATTTTCAATGACAACTAGACTGGAATTAGCGTAATAGGATTCAGGTCCTAAGATCGCTTGTTTCACCTGTTCAGAAGTGAAAACTCCCTGCTCTCCATTTAGTAATCGAACCGATGCTCCGGAATTA
>JAHECK010000179.1 GCA_024641785.1 Flavobacteriales bacterium
TTCTTCCGGTACTTTGATCCGCCTCTACCCAATTTCCAATTTCATTGATCGTAAATTGAAATAATCGAATATCGATCACATCCCCTTTGTTTTCACCAATCTGTACACGGTCGCCAATTTTAAATGGTTGTCGTGCAAGTATAAACAACCATGCAGCTAAATTTACAATAGGATCTTTCAAAGCAATAGTAAGAGCTGCACCAACCAAACCTAATATGGTTGCAATAGAACGAAATTCACTAAACCAAATGGCTGCAAGCGATATAATAAGGATCGCCGAATAAGTATATTTTATCGCATTAGTATAATAATAGCGCTCTTTAGGGTCGACTCTTTTTTGAAGAAAAAGTTTTACCGTTAGCCTTCTTAAAACTATGAGAGTAATAAAAGCAATTATTGAGTAAAATATTTTAAACTGAAAATGAATGGATATTCCCCAATGCTCTAAAAGCCAATTAGAATTTATACCTGTTTCCATAGTTAGAATTGATCGCCCTTAAAAGAGTTAAATTTAATGTAAAATCAGTTCGACTCATACTTTCTCCATCCTCCTAGGATCAATCCTGCAACTCCCCAAATAAGAAGATTTTCTCCTCCATCGATCCAAACAAGTTCATAAGGTCTGAATGAAAACATATAAATAGTCATTAAATTGAGTAGAGAAAATGGAATACCCATTGCTAAAGCGGTTATAAACCCATCCTTAGCAGATTCAATATTCATTCTTTTAAATAACCAAGCTAAAATAACAGCAAATACTAAGGAAGCAATTAGAGCTACAAAGTATGGAGAATTGCTGTCGTTAGCCATTATATAATCCATTGTTAATCCGTTCATTTCCATCCATTGATCAGCAAATATGCCGTACCAGATCATAGGAATAACTTGACTTATAATAACTACAGCTAGTATTGCTAGGTAGTTTAATTTTAGCTTTTTCATTTTAAGATAGATTGGTTTATGAATTCTAAGATACATCGTTTTACATGATTACAAAAAAAACCCAATTATACATAGATAATTGGGCCCAAAATTCTTCTTATTTACTTTATTAAAAACCTACCTACGTATGATAAATGCAATTATTTATAACTCATTTTTGCACTTATTTAAAAAGAATTTTGAAATGATCAAGGTAAGCGAAAATAAAAAATGCCGAAAAAAAGAACTCTTTCCAGCAGTATCATAGAATACAATCTTACTAATTCCCTCGATAAAATGATCAAAATGACCTATTAAAGTTAGTCAAAAAGAAGTTCAATTCCTACTTCTTTCTGTTTAACAATCCTTATTATTTAAAGTAGCTTGAGCGTTTATATTCCTGACCTTCATTTTTCCAAATACTATTGCAAGCCATTTCCCATTTTAGACCGGAAACTCCTTTTTTTCGGGATAAGATCCGATAGGCTTTATCATCATAGGTCATTTCAATACGCTCTCTTAATTGTGGACTTAAGGTTTGTATCTCTTTAATTGGAAGAAACATTTGAGTCCCATTGTTGAAATTCAATTCGATCCGATCAATAAAAAAATTCATATCGCATTTCCCAAGTCTTTTAAAGCCATTTCCTCTTTCCATAAATACCAGCATATTTTTATCTGAAAATAAAATAGCTGGATCTAAGACTGATATTTTTTCATTAATAAAAGAATCAAAATATTCGATCTGCCAATCATACCAATCAATTATATTGTCAAATTTACTTTGATGACCATTTCCTTCAAAAAAACCATAGGAATCAATATGCCATTTTGAAGTACAATCAAGACATTCGAAATTATTATGATGATTCTCAATTTTTCCTATTGAATGACAATTTGGGCAAAGAAATAATACATAAGAGATGTATTCTGCACGATGAAAGGAATAAAGTTTATTTCTGGCCTTACGTTGATATTCTACCTCATTATGATAAAGTTCCCTTACTATTTTTTCATAAATCTCTTTTTCTGAAAGTTCAGCTACCTCCTCTTTTGAAAGCGAAAGTTCAAAATCGATAAAAACTTTTGTCTTTCTTAGTAAACTTCCCCATCTTGGATTGAAAAGTTGCATTCCTTTCATTTTAGCTGTAACAACAGGAACATTTAAAAACTTTATCAATTTAGCACTTGACGCATCGATGTGCATTGTCCTTCCTGTCCAGCTTCGTGACGCTTCTGGAAATAATCCTACACAATTATTATTATTAATAGTTGATAACATCGTACGGATTACCTTGCTGTCCCTAATGTTTTTTTTCTTAGGAATAACCCCCATCCTTATCAATAATATCCGCATGAAACGATCTCTAAAAACGGCATCCGATGAAACAAAATGGATTGGAGGAGAGAGAAAAGAACCAATAACAAATGGATCCCAAGTTCCAATATGATTTGATAATAAAAGATATGGAGCTTTTAATTCTTTAACCTGAGGAGAAATAGTTGGACGGATAGAGAACAATCGAGTATAAAAAAACAAGATCACTTTAAGGATGGAATGCATCCCCTTCATGTACTTGTATTCTTGATCCTTCACCATTCGATAAATACTTTGCTACGAATCTAATTATTACGATGTAATAATCAATAAGCGAAAAGAAATTAGTATTGCTTTTTAAAAGAAACCCCTTCTATAATAAACGACGTTTTAAAACTTCAACGGCTTTTGATTTCTCTGTGCGCGTGCCTGTTCTTATAACATCTGACAAAGCCAGTAGTTCATATAAATTATCATCTAACATACTTGCTTCTGCTGCATTTTTATGCAAAGGACGAATAAAATGGCCTCTTCTATTTCCATCCGGATGTGGCCAAACATAAGATTCGGTGCTTCTAAAAACATGATATAAAGGAGCGGCACTTTGAGCAGCCGAAAAACCATTTACAATTTTTCCGGGTTCTTCAGGGAAGGTATATTTTAAACCATGCTCCAAAAATTCCATTAAAGCTTCTCTTTCAACCCGCTTTTTATCTCGTCCAACAAAGCCTGCGATCTGTGATCGATGTAAGGATTCACTCACCTCACTTTGACTGATTTTCAATTCGAACGCCAGATCTTTTAGATACCAAGGAGTCTTCTTTAAGGTGATCATTTTAAGCAAGATAACAATGTCTTGAGGTCGAATTCCCTGATGGTGCTTCATATAGGTTAAAAAGTATATATTTCAATTCGCGAATTGCGAATCACAAATATACATAAGGAAATAGAGTATACAAGGAATTGGAAAAGGATAATTTCACTTTTCTTAAACGAAGTCTTGATTTATTATTCTACGTGATAAATCTGCTTTCGTTGCATAGGCAATTTAGAGATCATTTGAACTAAAAATGATCCGTGGCCAATTAGATTTAAATAGAGGAATGTTAATAAGAGATCGAAGCACGAAGTAAAAATACTCTTCATACCTCCCTTTACTTGCCAAAGGGTTTCGACGTAGATTAAAGAAATATATCTTTTAAGCATTTCTGAAAATTAAATTGATTGATTTTAACTTAAGACCCTTCGACAAGCACAGAGGGGCATGACATGATGTTTTATAAGGCTCTATGCACCTACTTTAAACCTGTCAAATAAAGAGCAGAAACAGGGCTATGTAAGATATGAAGCTGTAAAACACAAATAAAAATCCCCTCTATCAAATTGATAAAGGGGATTCAGAAATTTCAATAGCAAGAGTTAGAGTATGAGTTTTGAGGAAGAAAGAAGGCTCATAGCTTTCTTCCGACTTCGTTCTCCGGTCTTCTCCCTATTTAAAGCCTTTTTTCACAAGCAAAGCATCGATCTCAGGTTTTCTTCCTCTAAAGTCTACATAGATATCCATTCCCGGTCTTGATCCACCTAAACTTAACATTGTTCGATAACGTGCTGCAGTTTCAGCATCGAATATCGATGTTTCTTTAAAGGCTTGAAATGCATCAGCATCTAATACCTCAGACCACATATAAGCATAATATCCGGCTGAATATCCTCCAGCAAAAATATGCGAAAAATAAGTACTTCTGTATCTTGGGATAATTTGTTCTATTAAACCTAAACGTCCCATTTCACCGGCTTCAAATTCATTTGCTTTTATTGGTTTCTCATTTTTTATAGTATGGTAAGCCATATCTAAATAAGCTGCTGCCATCGCTTCTGTGGTTTCAAAACCTTGGTTGAAAGCATTTGCTTCATTCATTCTTTTTATAAGTTCGTCAGATATAACTTCACCTGTTTGATAATGTTTTGCGTATAATTTCAACACTTCAGGTTCACTCATCCAATTCTCCATCACTTGAGAAGGGAATTCAACAAAGTCACGTGGGACATTTGTTCCGGAAAGCGATCCGTATTTTACATTAGAGAATAATCCATGTAGTGCATGGCCAAATTCATGAAATAATGTTTGTGCTTCTGAAAAAGAAAGTAATGAAGGGCTATCGCCTACAGGTTTTGGGAAGTTAAAATTATTGGTAACAATTGGCGTAACAAATGAATCTACATTTGATTGCATTCTTAGTTCGTTCATCCAAGCTCCACCTGCTTTACTTTCTCTTGCAAAGAAGTCCATATATAAG
>JAHECK010000180.1 GCA_024641785.1 Flavobacteriales bacterium
AAAGCCATTTAATACTTCAAAGCCTGAATTTAAGTCCGATTTATTTAGCTTTCTAATCGCAAAATGAGTTAAAGTTTCACTCATCCCAAAGCTTTCATATGCCTTACAATCAAATACTTGTAATTTAATTTCGCTTAATGAATCTAACTTACTCCCTCCTATGATTATAGTGTCAATTAAATTTAATTTTTCAGGAGAATTTGAAAGAATATTCTGAAGTTGATGAGGTGTAAATGCAGCAAAATCGATCTTTATATCAAGATCCTCCAAGGGATTTGCAGATGGATTAACTAAGATCAATTTCGTTTTGGCGATGATGGCACGCACAAGCATCATCTTTCCGGCGATAAATGAAAGAGGTAAAGCATGAAATAGGACATTGCCTGCTTTCAAGTCGAAGGTTTTAATTGTAATCATAGCTGATCGCACTAGTGAATCACGATCAAAGTGCATTTCCTTCGCTTTTCCGGTGGTACCGGAACTCATTACTTTAAAAAGGGGCTTAGCGCTATTCCAATCCATTAAAAACTGTATTGATGAGGAAATATACTCTTTAGACGCGCTAGAGCTCTTCTTGAGCTTAATAATCACCTCCTCGATCGAATCGCTTTCAAAATTTAATAGCATAATTAAATCCTCCCCCATTTACCTTGAATATCGTAATGCAATGTTCCGCTTTTTATTATTAAAGGTGAGTCAATATTATTGGAATATAAAGAACCTGTTCCAAGGCCCTGAGGAATCATTGGATTCTTTGTAAAAGTATATTGTGAAATGGCATTTAACCCAATATTGGATTCAAGTGCAGATGTGATCCACCAATCGACCTCAAATTTTGTAGCGATATCGATCCATTCGTTACAATCGGAAAAGCCTCCCACAAGACTTGGTTTAAGGATAATATAATGAGGTCGGATCGCTGCGATCATATCCGATCTATTTTTTGTCCTTCTTAACGGAATAAGCTCTTCATCCAGAGCTATTTTTACCGGAGATGCATTAACCAGTTTTTTCATTTCATTCCATTGAGCTATGGCAATAGGTTGTTCGATCGAATGGATATCGAATTGCGCCAACTTTTCCAGTTTATTTAAAGCTTCTTTTACTTTAAATGCTCCATTAGCATCAACCCTTATTTCCATTTTATCTGCTGAAAAGTTTGATCTGATCTCTTGCAAAACCTCGAGTTCTTCATCGAAGTCAATCGCTCCGATCTTCATCTTAATACAAGTAAAACCCTGGTTGATCTTTTGATCTAATTGCTGCAGCATATCCTCCTTAGATGCCATCCACAATAAACCATTTATCGGAATTTGACTTTTCCCACTTGTAAAATCAGATTCAAACAAGATTCTTTTTCCTCCCATTGAAAGATCTATAAGTGCAGACTCAAACCCAAATTTTATTGAGGGGAAGTCATTTAACTCATGAAGGTTTATACTGGATTCCGATTCAAACTTCTTAACATAGTAAGTAAGTATTTCTTCAAAATCAGGCCGGTCATCTATACTTAATCCCACAAGTGGATTACACTCTCCTATTCCTACCTTTCCTTTTTCCTCAATAAAAATAAACCACACATCATTATGTAGAAGAATACTCCTTGAAGTTCCAGCTGCTTTTTTAAATATTAGTCTATGTTTCTTCCAAGTGATTTTCATCGTAAAAACAATCCTAAACCATACAATAGTGTAAATAATGTGATGCTGAGGGCCAATTTTTTTAATTCAGGATCTAGTTTTTGTTCGTCCTTCTCTGTTAAAACAACCCCTGCGTTTCTAATAAAAAAAGGAAGTGCTAATAGCTCTAGATAAACGATCATAGGAGAATTATTTAGATATAGAAAAAGGATAAAGCAAAACCATCCAAAAAATAATAATGAAATATGATAATACCTTGCTTTTGCAAATGACAATTTTACCACAATTGTTACTTTCCCCGAAGCCTTGTCATTTTTATGATCTCTTAAGTTATTCAAATTAAGAATGGCGGTACTAAATAAACCCATCGTTGTTGCAGGTAGAATTACATTTAAATCGAAATTCATTGATATTAAATAATAGCTCCCTAAAACTGCTACCCAACCAAAGAATAAAAATACATATAAGTCTCCCCAGCCACTGTATCCATAAGCTCTTTTCCCCATTGTATAGCGGATCGCGGCTAAAATAGCAAGTATCCCTAGAGCTATAAAAAGAAGTACTTTAAATCTATTTTCTATTCCAAATGATAGCAAGACCAATGTAATGCCGCTGAATAAGGATAAAAATACAAATAAGATGATCGCCTTTTTCATACTTTGCTTTGTAATAGAACCACTTTGCAAGCTCCTTACTGGTCCTAAGCGATTTTCATTATCCGTTCCTTTTGTGAAATCGCCATAATCATTGGCTAAATTTGATAGGATTTGTAAAAATAAAGTGGTCAAAATAGCTAAGATCATCACTTCCCATCGCACATAACCCATTTGAAAGGCTGCAAAAACTCCCATTAAAATAGAAGATATCGCTAAGGGTAAGGTCCTTAGTCTAAATGCTCTGATCCATTTATTCATTCCTATTTAAATTTCAACGAAAATAATAGATTAGCTCGGAATATTAGAATTTGCTTTTAAACACTGTATATTTAGTTTTTCTTTACAAGTAGTTATTTTTTATTTTGAATAATTATAATTTTAAATACTTTAATAACAAATGCAACATTGACTTTATATGCCAACAGTTACATTTATTGATTCAAAGTTCAAAGCGTCTTTTATAGAAGGGCATATTATTTATATAGAATTAAATGATTTCGAAATTTTCGAGCCTGAAGACATTCTTAAATTAAGACATTGGATCTCAAACGACATAAAGGGGAAAAAACTCTATAATATATTTCAATTCGGTAATGGAAGCAGTATAAGTAGAGAGGCCAGAGAACTTGCAGCTAAAAAAGAGGATGGACAAGTTACATTAGGAACTGCTATTATCGTACGAAATATGGCTCAACAATTAATTGTCGATTATTATTTAAAAATCAATAAACCTGAGCGGCCAACAAAAGCATTTTTTAAATATGAAAAAGCAACAGCATGGGTTTTAAATAAAATAAATTCAGATTAATCATCTTCTTATTAATCAAACCACCTTTTTTCATTTTTTACTTTTACTTTCAAAATACTACCGTTGTTTTTAAACAATTAACTTTTAATATCTATTCAAAACCCTTACTTAATCACTTTATATTTTCTACGATATTTCTGACTAGAATGCAGCTATATTTTTTAGTCAAAAACACCTCCGAAAACTGATGAAGGAATCAAAATTATCAAGTGAAAATTTTGAATGTGAGTTGATAGATAAGCATATAATCTATATTTTCATTAAGGATTTTATGGAATTAGAAAAAGAGGATATTCTAAGAATGCAAAATTGGCTTTCGAAGCAAACAAAAGAAAAAAGAATATTTAATCTAATCCAATTTGGCAATGGGAGCAGTGCTTCCAGAGAAGCTAGAGAATATGCAGCAAGCCCTGAAGGAAATAAAAATACTGTTGGCTCAGCTTTAATCGTTAAAAATTTGGCTCAACAACTAATTATCGATTATTATCTAAAATTCAATCATCCGATCAAACCTACCCAATCTTTTTATAAAAAGGATAAGGCAATCTCATGGATAAAAGATCAACTTATTAATAATTGATTAGTTGATTTTTCTTAACAAATCAAAATAATTTTTTAGCACAATCGCATTCCGCTCTCTTGGCGTTTTTACTTCTAAAAGAGCAGGACCGTTTGTTTTCTTAAGCTCCTCTAATGCCTTTTTGAAAGAATTTGTATCATTCGAAAAAGTATAATTCACTTTAAATGCTTTGCATATACTTTCGAAATCTACATTGTGATTTGTTTCGATCAAAGATTCGAAATCTTCTATTTCCTTAGGTCCGGGTAAAATCCTAAAGATCCCTCCTCCTCCATTATTTATTAAAATGATCTTTAAATCGCTTTTATAAGAATTCCACAAAGCATTAGAATCATATAAAAAAGAAATATCTCCTGAGATAAGCCAGGTTTCTTTATTATTCTTGATCGAAAAACCTAAAGCAGTACTGCTGCATCCATCTATTCCACTCGTTCCTCTATTACAATAAGTAGTGATCATTTTATTCTCGAAAAGCTGCTGATAACGAATAGGAGAAGAATTTGATATATGAAAATCACTTTCCTTATCCACTGAGTTAATTATGAGATCAAAAACTTTTAAATCTGAAAATTCCATATTCGATCGAAAGGCCGTATAAACCGAACATGCTTTATCGTATTGACTCTTCCACTCAACTTTGTAATTCGACGTAGTGGAAGAAATCGAACTATTGATCGCTTCAATAAAAACTACTGGATCGGCGTGT
>JAHECK010000181.1 GCA_024641785.1 Flavobacteriales bacterium
ACCTGAGATTAACCCACTCTTTCACTTCCTTGTCATTTAGAAAGGTCCAGGCAACTATTCTACTCTTTTTATTCCCCGTTTCCATTGGAATTGTTTTAAGTGAAGTGACCCCTACTCTTTTAAGTAAAGCATATACCTTCTCCAAATTAGATTCTTTTGATATCAAACTCGTAAACCACAAAACTGAATTAGCAAATTCCTTGCTTTCAACTATCATTTCTTTAAGAAAAGCATATTCCCCTCCATCATACCAAAGCTCATTGCTTTGACCGGCAAAATTCAACACCTTCTTTTTCGCTTTGAGGTTATTTAATTTTCTATCTGCACTTGATCGAGCCTCTGCTTTTGAAGAATGAAAAGGGGGATTACAAATCGTAAAATCGAATAATTCATCCTCTTTTATAATCGACTTAAAAATGTCTTTTGGATTTGATTGTAGTCTGATGCTTATTTTATCCTTTAAAATTGAGTTCGAATGGATGATAATATTTGCTGAATGAATAGCAATCGGATCAATGTCACTTCCAATAAAATTCCAATCATATTCACTGACAGCGATCATCGGATAAATGCAATTTGCTCCCATGCCTATATCTAACCCCATAATTTTGCTTCCTTTAGGGATTTTCGAATTATTGCTTTGTCCTAGCAGATCTGCGATATAATGAATGTAATCAACTCTACCAGGCACTGGCGGACATAAGTAGCCTGCGGGTATATTCCATTGATCAATTTTATAATAGGCCTTAAGAAGCGCTTTATTTAGCATTTTAACCGCCTCAGGATCAAAAAAATCGACCGACTTAACTTGGTATTTATTAAGAATGACAAAAGGCGCTAATTCGGGACAAAACTGAATTAGTAATTCAAGATCATAGGCTTCCCTATGTTTATTTCGAGGATGTAGTTCTGATTTAATATTCAAAGGTTGATGATTTCGCGAAATTTATTCCTAATCAGAGAGCAATTAAGTCATTTTATAGCTACTATTTTAGTAATTTTCTATTGTTTTAAAAGCTATTAAGATGAAAACAAAACCCTTTTCCATTCAGAAAATTTCAATTTTACTTTTATTTCTCTTTCTATTGAGCGGATGTGCAGATGTTACAGCAGTCGAAGAATGTGTATATGGTGATCCTTATGGTTTCTTAGGTGGTCTCTGGCATGGGATTGTTGCTCCAGTTAGTTTTATTGGTAGTTTATTTTTTGATGACATCGCTTTGTATGCCGTAAACAATAATGGAGGATGGTATGACTTTGGATTCGTATTAGGAGCCGGTATCTTAACATTTGGATCACATAAAGCGAGAAGATAAACTTCAATTCTTTCATTAAACTACTCTACTAATAACTTATCACTATAGGATTTTCCTTTGGTATCGATTATTTGAATCATGTATAAACCAGGATTTAGGTCCTTCACATTAAAGAATGCTGAATTAGCATTTCCATTTTGGATTTCAATGACTTTCCCATTCAGATCGATCAATTTTATCTGTTCTATTTTTCCAAAAGGAAAACTTACTCGAACAATATCACTTGAAGGATTTGGGAATACCTTCAGATTTTCAATGCTATTATTCTCCACTATTTCATCGACAAGGTTACAAGTTCCGGGGATATTTTCGTCCAGCCAATTGATTCTTAAGTTGATCCAATTCTTTAATCGATCGATTTCTTCCTGATAAGTAAGTGCCGGTGGATCTACTTCCGGAGCACCTGTATCTGAGCCTAAAATAGGCCATTTTGCATAATGTCTTTGTTGCGCATCGTCAAGATATAGGGTCATTGAATCGATATAATTATTAATGGAATCAATATCCATAATAGACGTTCTGAAATCTTCATAGCGGCATCTTAACTGATTTTGGAACCATGGATCCTGCAATAAACGAACAAACCAACCGGGCGAATTCACATCCGGTCCACAATCATTAATAAGATAAGCCCAACCAGAGCCATCGGTATTGGCAAACTGGCACGACCAAATATTCTTCCAAGCCCAGTCAAAATCCCAGACCGGTCCGGCTTTTATTTTACGATTATTACTGTTTTTATCTTTATGATAATAGCGACTCTTTTTAAAGCCGTCATTATTGCGGGATAATTCATTCACTAAGAAATAATCGATAAAAGAACTTACATCGATATAATTTTGATAACCAATTAATGGATTCTCGAAGGATATTCCGTAAAGAGCGGTTTCAAATGAGTCTACATAGGCTTCCAGATACTGTTCCTGAGAAGGCGTTATTACTCCAGGTTTAGGATAATATTGCACGAAACGAACATCTAATTCCGGATGATCTAGGGGGTGAAAATCAGATTGCCAGCTATCGTCCCAATTCCAGTAATCAGTTTTAAAAATATAGCCTCCGGTAAGATCATCTCCGCTATTTTCGCTGCTATCCAATTTAGCGATATCTACCCTCCCATTATCTCTCTTTATTTTTTCACCAAAGAGATAGATTCCCTGGTAACTTCCATTAACGATCACCTCACAAAAATGCATTCGTGTCGCATAATTTCCCATCTCTGAAAAAAGCTTAAATGCCAAGGTATTTCTTAAAAATGATTTATCGTTATAGTTTGCTATTAAAACCCAATCTTCCTCTTCTGGCATCCCTAAAATGGATACACTGCTATCTTGATTGGTCGCAGTTCGCGTTTCGATAGAATAGGGTTTTTGAGGTAAGGATTGAGAATAAGCCCCCCTAAGTTCAATACCGATCGGTCCATCATACTCATTAGCAGCATCCGTTATATAATTCAGATCACCATTTGGATTATGAATGATCTTCATCGTTCCGTTAATTTTAGGTTCATCCGGAATAACTTCACCTTGAGTATCTATTATAACGATAGGCAAATAAGTCGAATCAACTGTTATAGGAGTTGCAGCACCTGTATCAAAAGTAATGCTCCACGAATTTAGCGTTCCTTCATCTTGCGCCCAATTATCATAAACTTTCAAAGTCCATTGACCATTACCATCGGAGCCATTATTAATTTCTCCAAGATTATCAATTGGAATAAAGCTTCCAGTAAAAGGTGCATTTCCACTACCAATGGGAATTAATGCATTTTGATCGAAGCAGGTGTTCGTGTAATTATCATCTCCACCCCCATTTGCGCTCACCAAGCCAACGATCGTTCCACTTGGAGAAATAACCCAGATATGCAGATCTGCCAAATAGGTATGTGTAATATCAAAACACACATTGATCAATCCATGATTCCCATTTAAGGCAGATGGAGCCAGATCATTTATATCGATAATGAATTCAACAGGCGGACCATTATCAGGGATGTTTCCACCAGATCCAGTATAGGTTTGAGAACTGGCTGATAAACTTATGATAAAAGCAAAAAATAGAAAAATGTAGGATGAGCGCATGAGCGAAATATGCAAATTAATTTTGATTATTTACTTGCATTTTATTCTTATTTAGGAACTTTTAATTTTCTAATAGCGACATCCTTTTCCTCTTTCCCCACTTTACTATTTCGTACCAGATCACGAATAAAAAACCGATACAAATACTAATAATTAATTGGCTAATATTAAGTGTTTCAAATTGGAAGAAACTTACAAAGGGCTTTACCCACAATAATAATCCAGTCAATAGAATGGTGATTCCAATAATTAATGGGACTAAATTATTCTTATAGCTTAAGGTGCTAAGTATAGAATAGTAAAAAGAACGGTTGACAAGCGTTAAAAATACGTTAGAAGAAATAAGAGTAACAAACACCATTGTCCTGGTAATGTGTTCATTATAACCATTAAATACAGCATATTGATAGACCAGCAAAATCCCTAATGTAATTGCCAAACCCTGAATAATACTCGTCAGCAGCTCTTTTGAATTGAAGAAATTGTTTGTAAAGGGCCTTGGATTCTTGATCATTGTGTTCTTTTCGATCGGTTCATTTTCATAAATGATAGAGCAGGTAGGACCCATTATCAACTCCATAAGGATAACATGTAGCGGTGAAAAAATAGTAGGATAGATCCATTTTAGAGCCAGCGGTAGAAAAACCGTTAAGATTATTGGAATATGAATGGATATAATATACTGAATCGCTTTCTTGAGATTAGTATAAATTTTTCGGCCCATAGAAATGGCATCCACCATCAACGCCAGGTCATCTTCTAATAATATGAGCGAGGCGGCCTGTTTTGCTACTTCTGTTCCTTTCTTACCCATCGCAATTCCGATATGGGCAGCTTTAAGTGCGGGACCGTCGTTTACACCATCCCCAGTCATGGCTACAATTTCATTTCTGGCTTTTATCGCATTTATGATCTTTAGCTTCGCTTCCGGAAACATCCTTGTAAAAATATAAGTATCAGCTACTTTCTGCTCT
>JAHECK010000182.1 GCA_024641785.1 Flavobacteriales bacterium
ATAGGTAGTATTATGTTTAATTTTCACATAATTACCATTAAATTTTCCGTAAGCAGATTCAATCACTAAACCATCTCCAGTAGCCATTATGGGAGTCCCTGAGGATGCTGCATAATCAGTACCTAAATGTGCCTTATATCTTTTCTGTACCGGATGAAATCGCTTCCCGGTATAGCGGCTTGATATTCTGGAAAATTTCACCGGAGCACGTAGAAAAGCTTTTCTCAAATTTTTCCCATCCGCATCAAAATAATCAAGAATATTATCTGACTCAAATAAATAAGCATAAATAGGCGAATTGAAATGAATAAATTCAGCTGCTAAAATTTGTTCTACTCCAACGCTAACCCCTTCCACTTGACGCTCCGTATAGATCACTTTAAAAGCATCTCCTTTTTGTAGATGATAAAAGTCGATTGTCCAGGCATAAACATCAGATAAAGTGAGAATAAGATCTTGATTTAGATCGTTTTGCATCATTGTGTTCCATAATGAAGTTTCGATAATCCCTGATGCCGTTTTTTCAACTATTGTTACTGGTTTTTTATCTCTGTATACTCTAATCGAGTCTGAAAAATCATAAACAACATAGTCGATCGCATCGATCTCATAGATCATATAGTCGAGTGTTTGCGCACTATCTTTTTTAATTAATAAGGTATAGGGCTTGCCTGTTTGTAATTTTCTTGCACTAAAAACTCCTTTCGAAAGATCTACCACCTTTTGAATTTCGGGATAATCAATACCTCTTGGATTAAGGATGTTTGATAAAACTTCATCTTTTCGAATAGTTAGTTCAAGAACATCATAGTTCGTGAAGTCAATATTGTATTTTACTATAGGGACTTTAACTTCTGCCTCACTTACTTCTTTAAGCTCCACTAAGGAATCATTCTCAATAGAAATTTCTTCTTGGTTATTCCCGCAGGCTATAAAAAGAAAACTTGTTAATACGATTAGGATATATCTCATCTTATTTCAATTGTACCAAATTTAATGGATGAGTCGGTATGTATGGGGTTATGATCAGCTTTCTATTTACATTAAAATGTTAACTATTTTTTAAATGGTATAAATATTGACTAGATGTATTAAGAGAAGGAAAAAATAAGATTTATTCAGTATCAATCAATACTTTTGTACTATGCTTAAACAAAGTCTACAACAGAAGCTTCAACAAAAACTTTCGCCTCAGCAAATTCAATTAATGAAATTGCTGCAAGTACCTGCGTTGGCGTTGGATCAAAGGATCAAAGAAGAGATGGAAGCGAATCCGGTATTAGAAGAAGGGGTGGAAGAAGATGAGCTAATCGAAAATGATCTTGATGAGAAGGAATCGACTGATGCAAGCGATGAAATGGAAAAAGCACTAGAGGATTTTGATTACGAAGAATACTCTGATGATTATATTCCGGATTACAAGACCAGAGCAAATAATTATAGTTCCGATGATGAAGAAAAAGCAATGCCTATGATTTTTCAAGAGTCATTTCAGGATAAATTAATTAGTCAATTAGGTTTTATACAACTCAACGAGAGAGAAGAAATAGTTGCAAAAACAATTATTGGAAATTTGGATGATAGTGGATATTTATCACGTCAGTTAGATAGTATTGTTAATGATCTGGCCTTTACACAAGGAGTAGAAACGACAGAAGAGGAATTAGAAAAAATGTTGCTGCTTATCCAGGATTTTGATCCGGCAGGTATCGCTGCAAGGAATCTTCAGGAATGTTTGTTAATTCAGATCGGGAGGAAAAATCTTGAAGATCAAAATGTAGCACTAGCAAAACTTATTTTGGATAAGCACTTTAATTCTTTCGCTAAAAAACACTACGATAAAATAGTTGAGAAACTTGATATAAGTGAAGAAGAATTAAAAGATGCCATTAACGAGATAACAAAGTTAAATCCAAAACCGGGGAATTCAATCGCCGGAAATAAAAATACAAATCAATCGATCATACCCGATTTTATTCTTTTAAATGAAGATGGGGAATTAAGATTAATGCTTACTTCCTCTAATATGCCCGAACTTAGGATTAGTAGTGATTACAAAGAGATGATGAAAAGCTATGCCGAAGGGGGTAAAAAAACAAAAGAGGAACAGGAGGGGATGCTTTTTGTAAAGCAAAAGATCGATTCGGCAAAATGGTTTATTGATGCGATTCGTCAAAGGCAGAACACTTTGATGAGTACGGTTCAGGCCATCATCGATTATCAGTATGAATTCTTCCTTAGTGGAGATGAAATGGATTTAAAACCGATGATATTAAAAGATATTGCGGAAAAAGTTTTCCTTGATATTTCTACGATCTCAAGAGTAGTTAATAGTAAATATATTCAAACCCATTTCGGTACTTTTTTATTGAAGACTTTTTTCTCTGAATCATTATCTACCGATTCCGGAGAAGAAGTTTCTACGATAGAGGTAAAACGAATTATGCAGGATTTAATTGATCAGGAAGATAAGAGAAAGCCTTTGACGGATGATAAATTAGCTTTATTATTAAAAGAAAATAGCTATAATATTGCTCGTAGGACGGTAGCGAAATATAGAGAGCAATTAAATATTCCGGTAGGTAGATTGCGTAAACAATTGTAGTATGCATCAAATAGCACGATTTTTTTCGTACGTATTTCACCCGGTTTTCATTCCGGTTTATATGCTATTATTTGTTTACGGTTCTGATCCTTATCTTCAATATATTATTCCAATTAGTCGTTTGAAACCATTGCTATGGTTGTTGGTGATAAATACGATCATTATGCCTTTGCTCGCTTTCTTTTATTTAAAAAGCAGAGGGATCATCACCTCCTTATTTCTTGAAAAAAGTGAAGAGCGTAAAATTGCGATTATCATATTGTTTTTATTTCATCTGATCACCTATATTTTATGGAGGAAATTAGAATTACCAACTTCATTCCTGTCTTTATTTTTTGGAATATTGGTCTCATTAATCCTCGCTTACTTTTTATCAGGATATATTAAGATCAGTTTGCACACTATGGCTTTCGGAGGAGTAGTTGGAGCTATTTTAGGTCTTTATAGAGCCCATGGATTCATCGACTATTCAATTCTAGCGACTACTATTATTGGCTTAGGAATAATTGCGAGTTCAAGATTAATATTGAAAGCACATAGCCCTCGTGAAATAAATTTAGGAGCACTTTTTGGATTTATTATTCTCTATATCACTGCAGGATTTAATTTATTTCTCTGATAAAATAATTGGAATTCTGTTTACCATTGGTCTTAGAAACGTAGTATTATAGACGGTCTCCCTTCAATTTTCGGTCTTCCTTCCCAATGAAAGCTGCCATTTCCACGCGTGCTCCATCGCTTCTTCTAATGTATATTTTGCTTTCCAATTCAATTCTTTTTCTGCTTTAGTATTAGAAGCCCATATTTGTTCAACATCTCCGGCTCTTCTCTTTCCTTTTACATAATTTAAAGAAGAATTACTGACTTTTTCAAAAGCTTTGATAGCCTGAAGTACGGATACTCCATTTCCCGTTCCGATATTAAAAACTCCAAGGTTTTCATCCTTATTCTGAAGCCATTCTAGTGCTTTTACATGTGCATTCGCAAGATCAACTACATGAATATAGTCTCGAACACAAGTCCCATCAATGGTGTTATAATCAGCTCCAAATACAGTAAGTTCTTTCCTCCAACCTGCTCCGGTTTGAGTAATAAAAGGAACCAGATTATTTGGAATTCCAATTGGGAGTTCTCCGATTAGCGACGAAGGATGCGCTCCGATTGGATTAAAATAACGTAATAAAACAACTTTGAATTTGGGATTAGATTGAATGAGGTCAATTAAAATCTGCTCACAAACTTGTTTTGTATAACCGTAAGGAGAATTGGCTTTAATTATTTCTGATTCTTCAGATACCGGAAGATTTTCAGGTTGACCATAAACCGTACAAGAAGAAGAAAAAACGATCGAATTCACAGAAAATTCGGCCATAACTTTTAACACACTAATTAGTGAACCAATATTATTTTCGTAATATTTTAATGGATTTTCTACTGATTCACCAACTGCTTTATATGCCGCAAAATGAATAACCCCTGAGATTTGATGATCTAGGAATATCTTCCTTAACTTTTCTTCATTATTGCAGTCTTCCTTATAATGTGTGATTTTCCGATGACATAGTTTTTCGATATTTTGAAGAACTTCCGGACTAGAATTCGAATAGTTATCAATTATAATTGGTTCAAATCCGGCATTTACTAATTCAACAACAGTATGTGAACCTATATATCCGCTACCGCCGGTCACAAGAATTTTCCTCATTTATTTTTTTCTTTTGGAGAAAGTAATTTTCCAATAATCAACCCCATTACAATAAC
>JAHECK010000183.1 GCA_024641785.1 Flavobacteriales bacterium
ATTATGATATTCCGGATGGTGTTGGTGTTATAGGCGGGGGACTCGCATCGATCGATGTTATTAAGATCGTTCAGATCTATACGGTTCAAAAAGCACTTGCAAAAAAAGGAATTGTCGAAGATCTTTTTTCATTGGAAAGAGGGATCGATAAAGTATTGGAAAAACATGATCTTACAATGAAAGACCTTGGACTTAAAGGTGCCACTTTGATCTATCGCAAAACAGCGAGAGATATGCCATTAAGACCTTATGAAAGTGAGGATCAAAGAGAAAAATCGAGAGAGGTTTCAGAAAAAATGCTTACGATCTCTATGGATCGCTATAAATTTAATTTTATTCCCAACTCGATCGCCGTAAAGGCTATCGTCAATAATTCCAAATTAGAAGGGATTGTCTTTCAAAAAACACTGGTTAAAGATGAGCAGTCCATTCCAATTGAAGGCAGTGAATTTAATTTCTACAGTCCTTTGATCATCTCTTCGATCGGTAGTCTTCCTGAGCAAATACAAGGAATTCCTGTTAAGAGTAATCTGCTGAATACAACAGGTCCTGGAGGTTGCCAAATAAGAGGATATAACAATGTTTTTGCGGTTGGAAATGCCGTTACCGGAAGAGGAAATATAAAAGAATCACGAAGTCATGGAAGAGCTTCAGTAGACAAAATATTTGAACTGCATCTCGATCCGAAGATCAGACAGTTTCAAACAAAACTAAGAACACTGGAGTCGAAAACAGATGAACAAGTGCTTGAAATTAGTAAGCAGATAAAGGTAAATCATCCCTTAAGTAAAGAAGATGTGCTTTCTATTGATAAAAAAATCGATGAAATCCAAAGGAAAGTGAATTATGATGGGGATTATTTTAAATGGAAGGAAAAACATTTATGGGAAAGAGTCGAAGATAGTTCCGAGAAAATAATCAACGAATAATAATATCCTTTATCAATTCACTATTTAAATTTGTATTTATTCGTTCGATCAAAGAATCCTTTCGCATCAATACTTCTTGTTTTAATGATGCTGAATCGAGATATATCGTTAATTTATTCTCGTAATAATTGATGTGATTTGTATGGCGGGCTACCAATGAGCCTGCTAACTCTTCCCAGCGAACAGTAATGTCATGTTCGATCATTTTACGATTCAATTTGGAGTTCTTCATATAGTCGTTCCAAACGCCTCCGATACTTTTTCCATCTCTCAAAAACCTATTCATTCAACGACCCTCCTTCTTTAATATGAAACGAATTTACTTCAATGCCTGAACCTTCGAAGAATGCTGCTACCCTTTTCGAATGCGTGTCGCTAATAAAAATTTGTCCGAAACCATTTTCACTTACGACTTGCATCAATTCTCTCATTCTTACTTCATCTAATTTATCATAAATATCATCCAAAAGCAAAATTGGAGTTGCTCCCATCACTTGCTGCATTTGTCTGAACTGAGCTAGCTTCAAAGCCAGTAAAAAGGTTTTTTGCTGCCCTTGTGATGCGAATTTTTTTAATTGAAAACCGTCGATATTGAAAATAAGATCATCCTTATGAACTCCCACATTGGTATATTGCTTCATCAGATCTTCATTTAAACTCGACTTCAACTGTTCCCGAAAATCACCTTCAGAAAGACTTGATCGATATTCCAGAGTTACTTTTTCCTTTGAAGTGCTGATACGATCATAGAAAGTCTGGAATACAGGAATGAAATTCTCGATAAAATCATTTCTAAACTTATAAATTGGTTCACCAAATTCGATCAGTTTTTCATTCCAAATCTCCAAAGCATCCTTATCAAAATGATGCTCTCTCGAAAAATGCTTAAGAAGAAGATTGCGCTGTTGTAAGGCTCTGTTATAATTAATAAGGATCTGAAGGTAGGAACGATTTTCTTGTGAAATGATCCCATCCATAAATTTGCGGCGAACATCACTTCCTTCCAATATTAGGTAAGAATCAAAAGGAGTAATGATCACAAGAGGGATCAGTCCAATATGTTCAGCTATTTTATCATATTCTTTTTGATTTCGTTTGACCATTTTTTTCTGACCACTTCGAATTCCGCAAGTAATGGTTTCTTTTTTTCCATCAATTTCAAAATTTCCTTTTACCATCATCATTTTCTCACCATGACGAAGCATTTGATTATCGATAGGATTGAAATAGCTTTTGGTCAATGCCAGATAATAGATAGCATCTAGTAAATTGGTCTTACCAACACCGTTTTTTCCGGTAATACAATTCACGCCGTCTTTAAAATTAAGTTCTAAAGACTCATAATTTTTAAAATTTAGTATACTTAATTGCTCTAAATGCACGCTTAAATTTTATACAAAGAAACTTTTTTTAATGTATTTAAATGCCCGTTTATTGTATTCTTTATTAACCAAATTTCAGATTTACAAGTCATTCAGATCCCTTATTTATTTCTATATCTAGCAAAATATTAGATAGAGCTTTAGCAGCAATTTCAGAAAGAATATGAAAATTGTAAAAAATACTTATTTTTGCCCCAAATTTTAGAAGCTAATGTCGAAGCACACAGAAGAAGAGAAAAGTATAGATATAGGACAAGTTTATACTAAATCAGAGAAATTTGTAGATTCAAATAAAAAACCAATTATGGCTGCGGTATTAATTATCGTGCTAGCGGTTGGGGCTTGGTTTGCATACAAAGCCTATATAGGCGGACAAGAAACTGAAGCTCAAGAGAATATTTGGAAATCACAATACTACTTTTCAGTAGATTCGTTGGATAAGGCCTTAGAAGGTGATGGTCAATACTTTGGCTTTGAATATATTGCTGATAATTATAAAGGAACCAAATCTGCAAATTTGGCAAACTATTATATTGGTTTGATCTATAAAGAAAAAGGAGACCTTTCAATTGCTATCGATTACCTGAAAAAAGCTGACATTGATGATGAAGTACTTTCTACTGTTGCTATCGGTAGCATTGGAGATTGTTATGCAGACTTAGGGGATTATGATGAAGCTTTAAATTATTTTAATAAAGCGATATCGAATAGTGACAATAGTTTCACTACTCCAATCTATTTAAACAAAGCAGCTATTGCCTACGAATTTCTATCTAATTATAAAAAAGCAGCTGACTACTATCAACAAATTGTTGATGACTATCCAGAAAGTGCGGAAGCCGGAAAAGTAAAGAAGAATTTAGCTAAAGTTCAGCAACTCGCAGATTAATAATGTCGACCGAAGGCAAAAACCTATCCCATTATGATGAGAGTAAGATCCCATCTGCTGCCGAAATGGTTTTTGCTATTATTGTTTCTGAATGGAATCGTGACATCACCGACAATTTAAAAAATGGCGCCTACGAAACGCTGATAAAAAACGGGGCTGCTAAAGAAAACATCATTGTAAGTTATGTTCCCGGAAGTTTTGAATTACCGGTTGCGGCGAATTTTCATTTAAAATTCAATGAGGAGATCGATGCCATTATTTGTCTCGGATCAATCATTCAAGGGGAAACCCGCCATTTTGAATTTGTTTGCCAGGCTACTGCTGCAGGAGTAAAAGACGTGGCAATAAAATACAATAAACCTGTAATTTTCGGAGTGCTAACGGATGACAACATGCAACAAGCGATCGATCGATCAGGTGGAAAACACGGTAATAAAGGAATAGAATGCGCTATTGCAGCCATTAAAATGGTAGCGCTGCATGATGAATTAAAATATGGGAAAAAGTAAGATCTGCTCTTTATACTTACACTTTTTTAGTTCTACGCAGGTCTTTCTCAACAATTAATTCAATTTCTTCATCATCACCAAACTGAAGAGTCTCTTCAAAACCTACCTTCAATTTATCCCATTTATCCATATAGAAATCCGGAATAAGTATTGTTAAAGTTCCCTTTTTATACTTAAAATTCATTGCTTTCAACTTAGAACTCAATTCAAGAGCATATCCCAGGGTCTTTTTCCTTAAATTAAGTATTACTTCGATTTTTCTCTCCTTAACAAATTTATTTTTCTCTTCTTCATTTAAACGAAATACAATTTGCTGATCCGCGATTCTTACTTTCATAACATTAATTTAGGCTATTAATAAGTGAAATTATAAAAAGACTCCAATTAATCATACATTCTGTCAACTATTTGGTTGGAATAATATTAACAGATGAGGAGTACAGATATAATATTTTTAACTTTGTCTAATGGAAGCTCCAAAAATTCCTTCTTTTATTAAAACGAAATACCAATTTAAACGTTTTAATTTCCAACCGCGCTATTATGACGCGGATAAAGAGAACCTGGAATTAAGGAAAAAAAGAATTGAGAAAGAACTTAGTGGCAATTCCGATAACTTAGATAGTGATCTAA
>JAHECK010000073.1:0-5556 GCA_024641785.1 Flavobacteriales bacterium
TCTATCCCGATCAATTAGAACTACTTAAAACACTTTTCAATAAAAAACTTCAACCCTTTTTTAAAGATGTAATCTTTTAGAATTTTTAAATTATTCAATCCATTTTAATAGTATTTTATACTTTTTTTAAAATTCAATTGTTAATTAAACATCAATTGAAACTTCACTTTTTTTGAAAAAGCTGAATTACTCTGCTAAATTTGCTTTATTATAAATAAATCTATCTTATGCTTTTAAAAAATATGCTTAAAGTAATTTTACTGTTTAGCTTTTCTATAGTAATGGTCAGCTCTTTATATTCTCAAGATGAAGTTGATAATAGTCTCGATGGTCAATATGAATTATTAATGAAAAAATCTACGACCTATCAAGATTATAAGGTAATTAAAGTAGTAGGAATAAATCAGCTTTGGGAAAATATTAACGATAGCATTGCATCAATAAATACTAATTATTATGCTGCACAAGCTAAGATTGCAAATTTAAAAAATGAGCTTTCTGCAGTTAAAGATTCTTTAGATCTTACCTCAAAAGCATTAGAAGAAAGTAATTTTGGAAGAGACAGAATATCTTTTTTAGGAATACCATTATTGAAAATTACTTATAATTCAATCGTTTGGGGTATCATTCTTATACTTGCTGCTCTATCAACCATGTTATTTCTTCGATTTGTAAAAAGTCATGCTGTTACTAAGAGTACTCAAAAAGAATATAAAAAATTAGAAGAAGAATTTGAAGACTTTAAGAAGAATACGAGAGAGAATGAAATTAATTTAAAACGTGATCTTCAAACAGCTATCAATACAATTGAAGATTTGAAGAGATAGTTGGAAGTTGGAAAAAAATAGAATGTAGAAAATATAAAAAAAGGGCTAACTTTTACGGTTAGCCCTTTTTTGTTGGTGTTCTTACTTTTTTCCACGTTTAACCTGTCCCAAAAGGGATTCCGCTGCAACTTGCTATTTTTTCATCGTGCATCCGAAATAAGTTAAATCCTAAGCACCAAATCCTAAATCCTAAATAAATCTAAAATTCAAATACTAAATGTTCAAAAAGTATAATTTTCAATGTGTATACGTTTTGAGTTTTCAATTTTTTTAATATCCTACCTAGTAGACATCCCCTCATTATCCATCAGACTGCAAGCTTCGACGAGTTTTATAAATTCACTTCGATATCCTTCTTTATCTTTTCCCTTTGAATCTGAAGCCATTTCTATAACACTTTCATAATTGCTACTTCCTTTAAATTCGGAATCTCTTAAGATCATTCCAAAAGAAGCTACAGCAGCAGAAAAGCGAAAATTATCACTTGAAAGGTCAAATGAAGTATTATGATCTTCCAATACTTTAGTTATTAATTTACTTATCTCACCATCCGGTTTTTTATACCTGAACTTTATGGTAAGTAAATCTTTAGATGAAGCCTTTGTATCATAAATTGAACCTATTTGATATTTTAAAGGATCGATGTCCTTAGAAAATTCAGATTCAACTCCTACAGGAATGATCTCATATAAAGCTGTTACAGTATGACCTGCTCCCAATTCTCCTGCATCTTTTTTATCATCATTAAAGTCTTCTGATTTTAACATTCGGTTTTCATAACCTATTAAACGGTAAGCACTTACATTTTTTGGATTAAACTCTACCTGAATCTTCACATCTTTCGCTATCGTAAATAAGGTAGCTCTCATCTCAGTTACAAAAACCTTTTTAGCTTCATTTATATTATCGATATAGAAGTAATTTCCATTGCCGGCATTTGAAATTTGCTCCATCCTTCCGTCTTTATAGTTTCCCATGCCAAATCCTGTGATGGTCAGGAAGATCCCTTGATCTCTTTTATCTTCAATTAAACGCACCATATCCGAAGTTGAAGAAGCACCTACATTAAAATCACCATCGGTAGCCAGAATCACTCTATTATTTCCGTTTTTAATTAAATTTTGCATTGCTACCTCATAGGCTAGCTTAATACCTGCACCACCGGCAGTTGATCCGCCAGCCTTCAGTCTATCTAAAGCAGCAATGATCTTCTCTTTTTCATAAGCCGGTGTGGAAGGCAACACAAGACCTGCAGCACCTGCATATACCACGATAGCAACGCGATCTTTCGCTCCAAGTTCATTGACTAGCAACTTCATAGAAGAAATCAATAGGGGTAATTTATTGTTCTCCGACATCGATCCACTTACATCGATCAGAAAAACCAGATTAGAAGCTTGTAAGTTTTCATAATCTATCATTTTACCCTGAAGTCCGATATGAACTAATTTATGCTTGCTATTCCATGGTGCTTGTGAAACTTCTGTAGTGATTGAAAATGGGTCCTCCCCTGTTGGATTTGGATAGTCATAATCAAAGTAATTGATCATTTCTTCAATCCTTACGACATCCTTTTGAGGTAATTGACCATTATTGATCATTCTTCGCATATTGGAATATGAAGCGGCATCAACATCGATGGAAAAAGTAGAAAGCGGATTGTTGATCGGATCGAGAAATATATTCTCATTGATCACGTCGTATTCTTCGGTATTATGAGGAATCGCTTCTTCATAATAATCATTGTATCCCATTTGTGGACTTTGATTGTAAGATTTATTCGCTGCCTTACTCAAGATTTTACCGGGTGAAATTACGCTGTATTCAACTTCTTCTGCATCTTCTACAATTACTACTTTAGACTCCGGAGTGCTTGTGTTTTTAAGAACTACATCAATTGTGCGTTTAGTACCAACTAAAATTTCCTGAGTCACTTTACCAGAATACGAAAAGACCAAAATGGAATTTTCATTTGACATGCTAAGAGAGTATTCACCTCTTTGATTACTGACAGTTGCTTTGTTTTGACCCTTTAGTGAAATAGTAGCTCCTCTCAATAAACTACCATCCTCATAATTTGTGATCTTTCCTTTCACAGTGAAATCCTGCGAATAAGTAACGATAGATGTAATCATCATGATCATTACTAAAATTGCTTTTACATTTTTCATAGTTTCTCTTTTTTATTACATGATGCTATAAAAGCAGAAATTCCATAAATAGTTAAAAGATTTTTTTTTGATGTCGGTAATTTGCTACACTTTTTATAGTTTGCATTACGAATGGCTGAGAATAATTTTAAAGACATTGGAAGTAGATCTGATCAGGAATTGGTCGATCTATATAAGCGTTCTTCTGATCTTAAAATTCTCGCTGCATTATTTCAACGCTATACTCCTTTGGTTTTTGGGGTTTGCCTTAAATACTTTAAAAATAAAGAGGATAGTAAAGATGCGCTAATGCAAATTTTCGAAGTACTCATCGAAAGTTTAAAAAAGCATGAAGTCCGAAATTTTAAAAGTTGGTTACACGTAAGCACCAGAAACTACTGCCTAATGGAGCTAAGAAAACGAAAAAGAAGTGGAATTGTAGCTGATCAAAAGTCATTTTCAATAGAAAATATGGAATTTTCACTTTCTGAGCATCATAGTGAAGAAGATCCAATAAGTGGTGATCTTACATTACTTAAGAATTGTATGGATGAACTGCCTGAAAAACAAAAAACATGTATGCAAATGTTTTATATTCAAGAGCAATCGTATAAAGAAGTATCTGTAAATTCAGGTTTTGAAATAAAAGAGGTAAAAAGCTATATACAGAATGGAAAAAGAAATCTTAAAAATTGCATAGAGAAAAATCGTGAGTGATTCTAAGTCAAATAGCGTGCATTTAAGCAAAAGAGATATCAAAGGATATTTAAATTCGGATCTATCGGATAAGGAGATGCATCGGATCGAACGCCATTTGCTTTCATGTGATTTTTGTGCTGAAGCAATAGAAGGTTATGAGGCTATTCAACCAATAGACATTGAATTTGAGATCAATGAACTTAATAAACAGATTGCAAAACGATCCGATAAAAAAGAAAAAAGAAAAAAATTTCCAATACTTCGAATTGCAGCAATTGCATTAGCCCTTATTATTTCTGCAATTTTCATTACAAATTATTTTATAAAAGATATTCGAAAAATAGAGTTGACCGAGAAAAGAAAAAGTGAAGTAAAAGAAAATAGCATTGAAAAAGACAGTATTCAAACATCTAAAAGCTTCAAAAAATCAGAATCAACTAAACCGCAATCTTATGAAAATACTCCTGTTATTAAACCTCCATTAAAAACAGAGGACTCAATAAGTGAAATGATTCCTGAACAAAGTGATGCTCAAGATTCACAAGATGAACTTATGATCACTGAAGCTGATGAGGATATGGAAGAAATACCTGTCATTGAATTTACTATAGCACTGGATAAGACTGAGAAAATGAATGTGAGCGCTCCAATGCAATCAATGGAGAGATCAACTGCTAAAAAAGAAAGTTATGGCTTTGCTGAGGAAAAAACCATTCAAAATGAGGAGGTATTGCTGAATGAATCTGCTACAACTTTTTCGGCTGATGAGATCAATAAAAATTCTGTTGTTGCTGCTGGTGCAGAAATAAGGGAGAAACAAACCGTAAATGAATTAGATGCACAACCCTCCATTGGTTTTGATGCCTATAAATTGTATTTAAAAGAGAATGTTCAGTTTCCTGTTGAGGCAATTAAAAATGAAATTAAGGGAAAAGTAGTTTTACAATTTGATCTGGATTCACTGGGGAATATGAGTCATTTTATTATCGAAAAGAGTTTAGGATTCGGATGTGATGAAGAAGCCATTCGTTTGATCAAAGAAGGACCTTCATGGAACCCTGCGATAAAAGAAGGTCAATTAATAAATCAGGAGGTGAAAATCAAAATCTATTTTAAATAAGTGTTATTCCTTTTGTGACTTCTTATAGATTCCGGAATGAAAACGAAGCGTACTTTTAAAATAATGTTCCTTTACGACTTCAAATCCGTTTTCTTTAATTAATATATCGGTATTCCGATTTAAATTACATCCATCTGCTAATTTTTTCCATACAGGATTGACCACATTTTGAATTTTTTTATTCATTGGTTTTTCTGAATGAATGTGTTCTAATACAATTAATTTCCCATCATCCTTTAACCATCTATAAAATTTATGAAGTGATTTACCCGGATCATCTATACTACATAATACCAAAGTAGAAACTATAAAATCAAGCGTCCCTTCTTTAATAATGTCCTCTAATTTTTCATCGTTCACTTTATAGGTAAGAAATTCAACATTTAATCCTTCCGGAATTTTAAGTTCTGCACGTTTCCTCATAAAAGGAGAAGGTTCCAATGCAATCAGCTGAACATTTTTATTATAAAATTGAAAATTGATCCCGGTACCAGCCCCTACCTCAAGAACTCTTCCTTTTACATCGGCTAAGATCTCTTTTCTGTATTTGTAAATTTCCTTTTCAAATGAGCTTGTAAATGGATCATAAATACCTGCAAAAAGTCTTTTATAAAGCGTTTCCATCTCACTGTTTTAAGTGAACTAATAAGCCATTAAGTTAATGATTAATTTGATGTGATTTGATTGTTTTAGTCACTTAAGTCACCTAACTTTGAGAGACTGTCAATTCTTGAATTATACTACCATGGATCTCACTACC
>JAHECK010000073.1:5566-16290 GCA_024641785.1 Flavobacteriales bacterium
CCACAAAAAAAAATGTACGAAGCATATATGCATCCGAAAAAAAATGATCCGGAAGCTTTTTATGTTGGAGTGATCAGTTCAGGGGTTTTTAATACGGCAAGTTGTCTAAGTAAAAAACCTCTTAAGGAGAATATGGTCTTCTTTTCCTCTACGAAAGAGGCCTTAGATTATGGTTATCGGCCTTGCCTATTATGTCGCCCAATGTTAAATGGTGAGCCTGCACCTGATAAGATCGAAGAATTATTGAGTGAGATCGATCATAATCCAATGACAAAAATTAAAGATGCTGATCTATTGAATATGGATATGGATCCGGATAAAGTAAGAAGGTGGTTTCAAAAGCATCATCAAATCACTTTTCAGGATTATTTAAGATATCAGCGGATCAATCATTTATTTGGAAATATCCTTCATGATCTGCATCCTAAGGTTCATCGCTCTTATCATATGGGAGAAATTGTTCATGGAGTTTCAGAAGAGGAAAAAAACAATCTTATCGAAGCTAAAACAGCCATTTCTATTTGTCGTATCGACACTCCAATTGGACCTATGCTGGCGGGTGCTGTAGATGAAGGTATTTGTTTGCTCGAATTTACTGATCGACGGATGCTAGAGAAGCAATTAGAAACAATTGAAAAACGATTTAATGCTGTTCTTACCACGGGCGAAAGCCCGCATTTTGAGAAATTACAAGTGGAGTTAAATGAATATTTTGATGGGAAGAGGAAAGATTTCACGGTTCCAATCGCTTATCCAGGAAGTCCTTTTCAAGTAAAAGTATGGGAATCTTTACTCGATATTCCATTCGGCCAAAGCAGATCTTATAAGGAACAATCGATCTTTTTAAATAATCCAAAAGCCATTCGTGCAGTGGCGCATGCTAATGGTGAAAATCGTATCGCTATCCTCATTCCTTGTCATCGCATTATCGGAAGTAATGGCGAACTTGTTGGCTATGGTGGAGGATTATGGAGAAAGCAGTTTTTATTGGAGTTGGAAAATCCTAGTCAGATTAGTTTGGCTTTCTAGACTAATAGAGGTAACTCGTGTGTCCCCCTGAGCCTGTCGAAGGGTATTTTAACGCCCTTCGACAGGCTCAGGGGGACATGGCCAATAATCTTTTAACAAGTCAAATACCACATTAAAAACAATATAATCAGACTTTCCTCAAAACAATCTCCACCTTTCTTTCAAAAGGAATATTACCGGGAATCCAATTAATCTCAAAGCCTTGTTTTTCCATTCTTCGAAACCACGTCATTTGTCGTTTGGCAAATTGATGTATTGCCGAATTGAGTTTTTGATACATATCGTTATAACTCAATTCTCCAATCACATATTGGGCTAATAATTTATATTCTAAACCATAAAATTTCAATTGATCCGCAGTAATACCATTATTTAATAAGCCTTGTACTTCTTCGACCATTCCATTATTCAAGCGCTCTTTTAAGCGTTTTGTTATTCTTTTTTTGAGTTCATCACGTTCGTAGTTTATCCCAAAAAGTTGATATTCAATAGGAGGATACTTTTCTTCAATTATTTTATTCTCTTTATTATAAAGTTCAATTTCAATAGCTCGTATTAATCGATTCCGATCTGATGTATCACTTGTATTATGAAGTTCTTTAAATGCCATTAATAAGGCGATCAGTTCTTTATCATCCTTAAATTCAAGTTGAGCTCTTAACACTTCATTTCTAGGAACCTGGATCAATTTATAGCCTTTCAAGATCGCTTCAATATACATTCCGGTTCCACCACAAAGGATTGGAAGCTTTTTTCGGTCTATTATTTCATTATACGCTTTGTAAAAATCTCTTTGATATTCGAATACGTTGTACTCATAACCGGGCTTTTGAATATCAATAAGATGATAGGGGATGTCTTTACCTTCAATTGTAAATTCACTCAGATCTTTTCCACTTCCAATATCCATCCCGATATAAACCTGACGGGAATCTGCGCTTATGATCTCCCCTTCTGTTTTTGCAGCAACAGCAACGGCTAAACTTGTTTTACCACTCGCGGTTGGACCGATAATTCCTATCATAGTCAATTATGAATTATGAATTACGAAGTTAAAAGAATAAAGGGAAGTTCGGTAGTTTGGTAGTTTGGTAGTTCGGTAGTTCGGTAGTTTGGTAGTTTGGTAGTTTGGTAGTTCGGAAAAAATAAAAAATCAGTAATACAACGTATTTTTTGAATTCTTTCATTATATACATTTGAACTATGGATTCAAGTAAAAGTTTTAAAGATTTAATTGTTTGGCAACAAGCTCATCAATTTGTATTACAAGTCTATCGTTTAAGCAAAAAAATGCCTAAAAATGAAGAATATGGTATTACAAATCAAATGAAGCGTTCTGCTGTTTCAATAGCTGCAAACATTGTTGAAGGCTATAAGAGAATAGGAAAAAAAGATAAATTAAGATTTTATAATATATCACAGGCATCTCTAGAAGAAACTAGATATTATCTAATATTAATAGAAGACTTAGGTCTAATAAAAAACCTTTCAATTGAACATCAGTTGATCGAATCTACATCAAAACTTCTATTGGCTTATAGTAGGAAAATTGCTCAATACATAAAATAGAAGCCTTTTTTTTAAAAGAAAAATATTCCACACCAAACTACTGAACTACTGAACTACCGAACTTCCGAACTTCTATCCTTCTATCCTTCTATCCTCCTACCCTTCTTTTTTATATCCTCGCTTGGTAGGTATACAAATCAAAATACCTTCCTTGTTTAGCGATCAGTTCATCATGCTTACCACGTTCAACGATCTCTCCATTTTCAATCACTAAGATCTGATCTGCTTGTCGGATGGTGCTTAATCTGTGGGCGATAACGAAAGTCGTTCTCCCTTCCATTAATATTTTTAAACTCTCCTGGATCAAAGACTCACTTTCGGTATCAAGGTTTGAAGTCGCTTCATCCAAAATAAGAATCTTAGGGTCTGCTAAAATCGCTCTTGCAATCGCAATCCTTTGTCGTTGACCGCCCGAAAGTTTAATCCCTCTTTCTCCAATTAAGGTCTCCAAACCATCATCAAAACGATCTGTAAATTCCTGAACATGAGCAGCTTTTACTGCCTTTTTCAATTCATCTTCACTTGCGTTAGGACGAGGAAATAAAATATTTTCACGGATACTGCCTTCAAAGAGAAAATCATCTTGTAAGACCACACCTAAATGACTTCTATACGAATTCAACTTCACCTTTCCAACTTCATTCCCGTCGATCTTAATCGAACCTGAAATCGGTTTTAAAAAGGATGCGGCTAAACCTGCAATGGTTGTTTTACCGGAACCGGATGAACCTACCAGAGCAGTAACAGAACCTGGTTTAGCAGTGAAACTAATATGATGCAATACTTCTTTCCCTTCATCATATTGAAATGAGACATCCTCAAAAATAATATCTCCATCGATTTTTTCAAGAACAATGTTTCGATCTTCTTCACTTCCTTCCAGTTCCATATTCATGAGTTCTTCGGTTCTATCTAAACCGGCAAATGCTTCGGTAAGTTGACTACCAATATTGCTCATTTGCACTATTGGAGCGATCATAAAACCCAGGTAAAGAGTGAAGGAAAGAAAATCACCAATCGTTAATTCGTTGTTCATGATCATATAACCTCCTATTCCCATTATTCCCGTAGAAGCCAAACCAAGCAACAATGTCGCTGAACTGGTGATCAAACTGGTAGATGTTAAACTTTTCCTTACATTTTCAAATAGTCTAAAAACGCCCTGATCAAAAGAAGCTATTTCCTGTTCTTCTGCATTAAATCCTTTTATAACTCTAATTCCGTTAAGCGTTTCAGTCAATCTTCCGGTCACATCAGCATTAATTTTCCCTCTTTCTCTAAAAATAGGACGAATAAAGCTGAAGGCTTTTAATGAGACCACTCCAAAAATCGCGACCGGTATAAGCACATAAACCGTCATTAATGGACTTATTTTAATCAATAAAAACAAACTAACCACTGAAGTTAAAATACCTCCAATAAGTTGAACTAATCCAGTTCCGACTAAGTTTCTCACCCCTTCCACATCCGTCATAATTCGAGAAACCAGTTCTCCTGACTTACTATTATCAAAAAAACGAATGGGTAAATGAAGCACTTGTTTTTGAACTTTTACTCTTAGCTGAGAGATCAATCTTTGTGCTTCTACACTCAGTAATTTTGTAAGTAAAAAAGAAGTGACGGCCTGGACTACAATCGCTCCAGTAACTGCAAGAAGCAGCAATTTCAGCATGTGCATATCCTTATTTACAATTACATCATCCATCAAGTATTTACTTGCTCCCGGTAAAATTAAACTCGCCATTCGGCTAATAATAATTAATACAAGTCCTACCAGTAAAGTATTCTTTCGAGGCAATATGATGGTTTTAAACACCTGCCCCATACTGATTTTTGATTTCGCCATTCTTGTTTGTTTTTGGAAATGCAAAAGTAATTAAAAGTAACTAGTAGCTAGTAGTTAGTAACTAAAAGACGGCGGGGTCACTATTAAAAATGGTTCTTAGAGCCGTTTTAATATACGGGATGGAAGAAGAAACAATTCCTTTATTAAACTTAAAATTCCATCGACGGCAAAACCCAATAATCGAAAAGGCAGTAACAATAGCCAGAATATAGGATATAAAATAAGTGCCAACAGCGCTAATGGCCATGAAAGTATCAGTAAAATTAAAAAAAGAAGGAAAGTAAGCATGCTAATTTGTTTTGATAAAGGTGAGAATAAAAAGAATAATTTATTGACCGTTCATCCTAATTTGAATTGAGTGAATGAGTGAAAAGATTCCTCGATGAAAGAATCAAGCTCTCGAGTGATTTGTTAGGCTTTGAAGAATGAAGTTTGTTATTCATCTAAAGTGTTCTCTTAGCGCACTCAGAGCCTACTTTGCATCATTGTGGTTAAAAATAATAATTGTTAACCTAATGGCTTAGACTATTGGCTATTTAAATAGATTTGATAATTAATGCTCATCCTATATCATGGAGTAACATGCTTCCGACACCCGACAACGGTCCTTTTTTAATTTCTTGCTTCCAACTTCTCACTTTTTCCCTATCTTTCTAACTATGAAAATATTGCTCAGCGGGATGGTCTTTTTTTTATTCACATCCCTTCTTTCTCATGGCCAGGATTATGTCGATCTACTTCGATTCAGATATGATAATACACCTTTAAATCAATTTGATTCTTCTACGGCAAGTACTCGAGTTGAGGAATTTGTTCTCGATGCCACACTACCGATTGTTCTAAAAAGTGGGAATGCGATCATTACAGGATTTGATCTGCAAAGCACTTCTACAAAAGTAAATCCAACGATTCCATCTCTGACTTCCGTTTATACCATCCTTATTAAACTGGGAATGAATTTTAACTTCAATGATAAATGGAGTGGCTCCTTTCTATTTTTACCAAAATTATCATCCGATCTTAAAGAAATATCATCGCGAGATTTTCAATATGGTGCTTATGTACTTATGAAATATGCGAAGAGTGAAAATTTGAAATACCAGTTTGGAATGTATTATAACAGCGAATTGTTTGGTCCTTTCTTTGTCCCTTTAATCGGTCTGTATTATTTAAGTCCGTCGGAAAAACTAGAAATCAGTGCAACTTTGCCAGTATGGGCGGATATCAATTATCGATTTAATAATTGGTTGCGAGCAGGATTTAGCTTTAGTGCCTTTGTAAGATCCTATAACATCAATGAACCGCAGTTTACTGAAAATGGCGAGTACTTAGTGAAATCGTCAAATGAGCCTATGCTTTATCTGCAGTTTGAGCCAACAAAAAGCATTATACTTCAAGGTAAAATTGGTTATTCAATTGGGCGTCAGTATCGAATTTATGATGAAAGCGATAAAATTACATTTGGGTTATCTGCTTTTCGATTTGGCGATGATCGTGAACAGTTAAATTCAGATTTTGGCGACGGACTCCTTTTTGAAGCCCGTATTCTCTATCGATTTCACATTAACAAAGAAGAATAAGTGTTAATATGGATTTGTAGCCCAAACACCTAACTCTGGAACAAAGCCCCGATCATTTATTTCCAGATTTGCAATGATCATATGTGCGATATCTTCGGGATGTAGTTTATTATCTACTAAAGCCCGCTCTTCTCTACTCACTTGATTAAAAGCAGTTGGTACTTCACTAGGGTTAACCAACATTACTCTTACATTAAATTTACGTAATTCATGTTGCCAGCATTCAGTCATACCCCGAACTGCAAATTTTGATGAAGCATATACTGTTCCATGTGCAAATCCTTTGGTCGCTGCAGTGGAACCAATATTTATGATATTCCCTTTATTTTGCTTTTTGAAATGCTTGATCACTTCTTTAGAAATCAAAGCTAAGCCAAAAACATTTGTATTATAGACTTCCAAAAAGGCTTCTAAATTAATGTCTTCAACCAATGCAAAGGTTCCAATACCGGCATTATTGATAAGAACGTCAATTCCTCCCAAGATATCGATCGCTTCCTTCACTTGACCTTCGATCTCGCTTAAATTAGAAGCATCCATTAAAAGGTACTTGCAATTCAATTCCTGAGAAACTTTAACTAATTTTTCTTTATTTCTTCCGGTAATAATAAGATTAGCTCCTTTATTTACCAATGCTCTTGCGGTTGCTAAACCAATTCCTGAACTTCCTCCTGTGAGGAGTACTTTTGATCCTTTAATATTCATATTCTGTTTTTAAATATAAAATCTATAATTGCCTTTATCTATTATAAACGAATGAATTACTTCCCGTTCTTCGTTTTCTTAATGTAAATCTCTGCTATGTCTGAAAC
Organism: Flavobacteriales bacterium; assembly: GCA_024641785.1. Classification (GTDB taxonomy): domain Bacteria; phylum Bacteroidota; class Bacteroidia; order Flavobacteriales_D; family JAHECK01; genus JAHECK01. Next base: position 12,403 of record JAHECK010000073.1, read on the forward strand.
GTAGCGATTAAGGTTTTGAACTTCCATTATCATAGATAACTGAAGGATACTATTACTTCTAACTGAATCTCTTTTTTTAATCCGTTTGATCTGATGATCGAAAAATGTAAGACTTTCTTCATATAGGTCACTTTTAAGATCCATTATCTCTTCATATAGTACCTTATCCATTTTAGGAATAGATTTAGAAACCAGGCTAATAAGTTTATTAAATCCCTCAACTACCTCCATTAACTCTTTGATCTGAGTTTTGTCTACAGCACGATGCATATTATCGACATGATTATAAGCTAAAGTGGAAATTTGAAAAATAGATTTCTTGATATTATTGAGATTTCTTAAAACATAGATATAGAATTGAGATAATTCCCCCTTTTCATCTTTCATTTTTTGAACATAATGAAAGACTGTTTTAGATAATTGATCTATTTTACTATCCTGCTCTTTTACTATTTTACGAGCTTCTTTAATTACTTTCTTATCCTCTATCGAGAGCCCTCTGATCGTTTCATTTAAAACAGCACTTGTAAGATTAAATGTTTCAAAGATATGTAGGAGGCATTCTTCTAAAACTTCATCGGCTTTAATACTTTGTCTAGATACAATAGAGGCTATTAATGTGGGTTTTTCATTCATTCTTTTTGAATGAATTTTAGAAGATCGAATGATTAAAAAGATGGCTAATGCTGTAAGGAGCAATACCATATATAGGCCACCATAATAGATCAGTATTGCCATTACTGAGGCTGAGAAGAAGGCAATCAGAGCGGTAAATAACCAACCACCTATCACGCTTAAAACACCTGCTACTCGGTATACTGCCGACTCTCTATTCCATGCATTATCAGCTAAACTTGTACCCATTGCTACCATAAAAGAAACATAGGTGGTGGATAAAGGCAGTTTCAAAGAAGTTGCAAATGCAATAAGAATACTTGCTACTATTAAATTTATAGCAGCTCTCAAAAGATCAAATGAAGGTTTATCTAAAGCATCAATATCAGAATAAAGTTCAACTTCCTTAAATTTAAGGTTCAATTTTCGCAAAAGATTATTAGGCATTACATGCTCATATAAATTTGCTGCCTGAACGCCGGCCTGAACAATTGAACGAGAGAGTAAATTTGGAGTAAATCGCTCACTTCCAAAACCTTGCCTGCTTAAATTAACTTCAGTCTCCGTTACAGTACGCGCTTTTTTAGAAAACACTAAAGTCAATACCATAATAAAACCGGCAATAATCAAAAGAACAGGATCTGTCTTAACTTTTGCTGATAAAAAAGCCATATTAAACTCATTCGCTGCAATTCCGGAAGAAGCGTATTCACTGAAGGACTCAAATGCAGCTATTGGGACACCAATAAAATTAACGAGATCATTTCCTGCAAATGCCATTGCAAGTGCAAAAGTTCCAATCAGCACCACAAAACGTAAGATGTTAAATTTTAAAAAAGTGTGAATCAAATAACTTGAGAAAGTCCAAAAGACCATATTCAGCAAGATCAATAAAAAGGTATTATCGCTAATCCAAACGAGCGTATTATCGCTTATTAAGGTACTCCCCTTCGCTCCTTTTATCAACATAAAATACACAATTGTAGTAAGGGCGATACCTCCGAAAATAGGTCCATATTTCTTAACACTTTTATTTAAATTGAAGGAGAAAATGATCCTTGAGAAATTCATCACCAGCCAACCTATGGTAAAGGCTACAAATATGGATAAGAAGATCCCTCCGATAATCTGTAATGCCTTACTGTGATTAAGATACAATCCAATATCCACTAGATTACCGTCGATTGAAAGTATTTTTAGTAATGATACGGCGAAGGCAGCTCCAAGAAGTTCAAATACAATGGAAACCGTGGTGCTTGTTGGCATTCCAAAAGTATTAAACATATCTAGCAGAATAATATCGGTCAGCATAACCGCCATGAAAATCACCATGATCTCTGAAAAGACAAACATTTCAGGATTAAAGACTCCTTTTCGAGCTACTTCCATCATTCCTCCTGAAAAAATTGCACCGACTAAAACTCCGGCTCCGGCAATGATTAAAATTGTTTTCCTTTTGGCAACATGGGAACCGATAGAAGAATTGAGAAAATTAACTGCATCATTGCTAACCCCGATAATTAAGTCGAATACTGCTAGCAGAAAAAGTATAATTACAAAAATGAAGTAGCTACTTTCACCCATATTTATTCAAAACTACGTCAATTTTGAAAAACAATCGGCAGGAAAATATGAATTTTACATTAACTTTTGAACGAATTACTATTCTTGAATTAGCTAAAAACCAATCTTTTTAAAATAAACCAATTCACAAATGATCCCATTAAAATTGGAAGGAAAACCATAATCAATGATTTTAGAATAAGAATCTAAAACAAATCAAGCTTTTATCAGCCACTAAATCCAATCAACACAATAAATTATATAGTCCTAAATGAGTACAACAGTAGCTTAGGTGGTAAATTATGCAAGTCAATAATTTATGGGATCCATCTTCATTTAATCTTCTGGAAATTCAAAACCCTCTCTTAATCCGGATCCGTTATGATGTGTATTTCAGTCAATTAAAACGAAAATAATGATTCATTTCAATCCAATAATAAAATTAATTAAGAGTTAAATCTTGATAAATTGTGATGAGTATCATAGAACAATTCCAAATAATAGTGGTTCTTTGCATAAATTATACGTAAAAGTTAAATATGGATTATAGTTCAATTAAATTCTCTGGTACGAATAACATGGAGTTCTTCACTACTTTAAGAGGTAGAGTCACAGAATATTTTAAAGAAAACAATATTACTCGTTTTGGTAATTACAAAATGGTATTAAAGACCATTTCCTTAATAGCTATGTATTTTGTTCCTTATTTCTTATTCATGTTTGATGTTTTTTCATCCCTTTGGATCCAAGCGTTATTATGGATCATAATGGGATTTGGAATGGCAGGGATCGGATTTTCTGTTATGCATGACGCAAATCATGGAGCTTACTCAAAAAATGCTACTGTAAATAAAATCCTTGGATTGTTTGCAAATATACTTGGTGCAAGTGCTACAAACTGGAAAATCCAACACAATGTTCTACATCATTCATACACTAATGTAAGTGGTGTAGATGAAGATATAAGCCCGGGTAATATTATGCGTTTCTCGCCACATCAACCTCGATATAAAGCTCATAAATATCAGCATTTATACGCGTGGTTCTTATATGCATTGATGACACTGCAATGGTCTACTGTTAAAGATTTCAAGCAACTTTTCAGATATAAGAAAATGGGATTGACTAAAAAAGTAGATAAGAATTTCGCAAAGTTATTTACACATTTAATGATTTCAAAAATCGTTTATTATGGGTATTTAATTGTACTTCCAATTATTTTTACAGACACTCCATGGTACTTTATTATTCTCTTTTATATCCTAATGCACTTTGTAGCCGGTTTTATTTTGGCAATTGTATTTCAGCCTGCTCATGTAATTCCTTCTTCTGAGTTCCCATTACCTGATGTATCAGGAAAAATGGATAATAACTGGGCAGTACATCAAATGATGACTACTGCTAATTTTGCTCCAAAAAATAAATTATTGTCATGGTATGTTGGTGGACTAAATTTTCAAATAGAACACCATTTATTCCCAAATATTTGTCATGTACACTATAAAAAATTAAGCAAGATCGTTAAAAAAACGGCTAGTGAGTTTAATGTTCCATATAATGTTTCACCAACATTTTTCGGGGCGATCGCAGCTCATGGAAAATTATTAAAAGAATTCGGAACAGGCGTTCGATAAGCTATAAATTCAATCTCATTCAAAAGCCAATATCGTAAAGATGTTGGCTTTTTTATTTTTTAAATACTAAATCCAC
>JAHECK010000074.1 GCA_024641785.1 Flavobacteriales bacterium
CCTCCAATATCAATTTTTTCTATCGCATCTTCATGAGAAGCACCTGAAGCAATAGTCTCTTCAAAAGGGTATAAATCGACAATAACCAAATCGATATGTGGAATGTCATAGGAAACAACTTGTTCTTGGTCGCTTACTGTATCTCTTCTGTTTAAAATTCCTCCAAAGACTTTTGGATGCAATGTTTTCACTCTTCCTCCGAGTATTGAAGGGAAATCCGTTACATCTTCCACTGCCGTAACATTAATTCCAAGCCCTTCTATAAATGTTTGTGTGCCACCAGTAGAATAAATCTTTACCCCAAGGTCATCTAATTTATTAACGATAACATCAAGGTTCCCTTTATCAAAAACCGAAATTAATGCAGAATTAATTTTCCTCACCTGTAATTACTTTATAATATGGAACATTATATGCAATTTTAATGAGAAGGAAGCGGAATTCCTATGTTAATTATTAAATATTATCAATAAGTTTTCAGTGTTTTAAAATCATTTTTTTTTTGCTATAAAAATGTAATTTTAACTAGACGAAAATTACCTATGAGATTAATACTTCAAATAATATCAGAAAGCTTTATTCTGGCTTATACTTCATTGTCTGGAAATAAGCTTCGTTCTTTTTTATCATTGCTTAGCATTACCGTTGGAATTTTCTCAATTATCGCTGTTTTTACTATGGTCGATTCCATGGAGAAAAAAATCACTTCAAGTGTAGAATCCTTAGGAGATGATGTGCTATTTATTCAGAAATGGCCTTGGGGTCCGGAGGAAGGGGATAAAGAATACGCTTGGTGGAAGTATTATCAGCGTCCGGAACCTAGTTTGAAAGATCAATATTCAATTCAAAAAAGAAGTCAATCCGCTCAAGCAAGTTCATATACAGTTTATGGTTATAGAAATATAAAGTATCTGAATAATGAAATGAACAATGTAGAGATCAATGGGGTAACTTATCATTTTCAGGACGTGAAATTTTTTAACTTAGAAAGAGGGCGTTATTTTACTGAAGCAGAATCAAATGCTGGAAGGCCCTTGGCGCTTATAGGTTCTACAATATCTGATGAATTATTTGCTTCAATCGATCCTATTGGAAAGGAAATTAAAATTCATGGAAAAAAACTGAAAGTCATAGGTGTTTTTGAAAAGGAAGGTAGCAGTATGGTAGGGAATTCATTAGACGAAACCATTGTAATTCCGGTTTCTAAAGCTTTTCAGATTTTAAATAGAAATAGATCAGAATCATTGATCATGGTAAAAGCCAAAGAGGGTATTAGCATAGACATGCTCAAATCAGAATTGACAGCTATTATGAGATCTGTACGAAAATTGGCACCTCGAGCAGATAACGATTTTTCATTGAATGAGACTAGTGTGGTACTAAATCAATTATCAGCATTATTTGGAGTAGTTAATATAGTAGGTTTGATCATTGGCGGATTTTCAATGTTAGTCGGTGGATTTAGTATTGCCAATATCATGTTCGTATCTGTTAAAGAAAGAACCAAACAGATCGGAATTCAGAAGGCATTGGGAGCTAAAAATTATTTTGTTTTACTCCAATTTTTATTTGAAGCCATAGGCCTGAGTTTAATTGGAGGTTTATTAGGGCTTATTTTAGTTTTTATAGGAACAGTAATCTTTAATTACATTGGTTTTGAAACAGCTCTCTCTATTAAGAATATAGTAAAAGGAATAAGCTTTTCTGTAATAATCGGATTAATAAGCGGAATTATTCCGGCATGGATGGCAGCACGTCTCGATCCGGTTGAAGCGATGAGAGCAAGTTAATTATTTGTTGATCTCTCAAAGGCTGTTCTAAATTTCAACAATAAATTCGGATCCCTTTCTATTGCACTCCCTATTACAACTAAGTTAGCCCCATTATCAAATGCTTCCTCCACCTGTTTTTTATTCTGAATACCACCTCCTACAATTATTGGCACATTCAATTTCCCCGACAATTTATTAATCAGATCATTCGAAGGCGATCGATCAGCTCCACTTCCCCCATCCAAATAGATAGCTTTTAATCCAAGCATTTCTCCCGCAATTGCAGTAGCAATTGCAATGTCAGTTTTTGCAAATGGAATCGCTTGTGTTTGACTCATATAATGAGCCGAAGTTTTCGAATCTCCAATGATCATATAACCGACGGGAAATACATTTAATCCATAAGATTTGATCAATGGGGCACTCACGACATGCTGACCGATCAGGAATTCTGGATTTCTACCTGAAATAAGTGAAATGAATAGAATGCCATCTGCTTCTTTACTAACCTGAATTGCATGTCCTGGAAATAAATAAATAGGTAAGTTGCTATGTCTTTTTATTTCTAAAATGAGATCTGAAATTGCAATTGGATCTGAAACTAGACTTCCTCCAAGCAATATTATATCAAAATGGGTGTATTTTAATTCTTCAAGAATCTCCATTAACCATTCTTTATCGCTAGCCCAATCAGGGTCAATTAATAAAGCGGTTTTACGATCACCTTTATTTAGATTTAAGATCTTTTTCATTTTGAAGTGAAGGAATTTGTATAGGCAAGGTAATAATTTTTAATACGATCTATTTTTATTTCAAAATAACCTTTACCATGAAAGCCATCATATTCAACGATCGCTTTTTTTAATTCTTTGTTTATCTCAAGAATAGTAATGTGATCTTTAAAAAGTACTCGCTCTCCGAAATATTTAAAAACGACCTCTTTAATACTCCAAGCCCAAAAAATATTCTCTTTTTCTTTCATTATTTCTCTCTCTTTCGGACTAATAAATTTCGAAACGATGCGGAGAATTTTATCGGATTGGATCTCAAGATCAATTCCACAATTTGAATCACTTATTAGCATTGCTGAAAGATTACCGGAGTGAGTAAATGAAATATGCTTACCGGAAATCAACAAGGGCTTTCCATTTTGTTCATATTGAACTTCAGAATGTGCTATACCCATACTTTTTAGTAATAAATACTGGCCAAATTTTTCGATTTTCCGTTTTTCTAAGCGAGTATTAGTATCAATTTTTTTAAATTCTTGAGTAGGTATTATTCGCTGCATATCAATTAGAGACTCGTCCATTTCCCATACTATGAGCTGATAATCAGGGAATGTATCAATTGATAAAAGAGGCATATAGAATGCAATTAGTTTAAAAGAGAGTAATTAATTAAATTTGCAGGCGAAAATTTAAAAATAAAATTAATGAGTGAACAAACAACAAAGATATTACCCTACAAAGTTAAGGATATATCTCTTGCAGAATGGGGAAGAAAAGAAATAGACTTAGCAGAAGCAGAAATGCCCGGCTTGATAGCTTTGAGAAAAAAATTCGGTGCAAGTAAGCCTTTAAAAGGCGCTCGAATTGCAGGTTGTTTACATATGACTATTCAAACAGCTGTCCTTATTGAAACCTTAACCGAATTAGGTGCTGAAGTACAATGGTCTTCTTGCAATATTTTTTCTACTCAAGATCATGCTGCAGCGGCAATTGCTGCCACCGGAGTTCCAGTTTTTGCATGGAAAGGAATGAACGAAGAAGAATTTAATTGGTGTATTGAGCAAACATTGCATTTTGGCGAAGATAAAAAGCCATTAAATATGATTCTTGATGACGGAGGTGATTTAACCAATATGGTTCTTGATAATTATCCAGAATTAATTAAACATGTAAAAGGGATCTCGGAAGAAACGACCACCGGGGTGATGAGATTAAAAGATAGAGAAAAAGCGGGAACTTTACCAATGCCGGCTATCAATATCAACGATTCTGTAACGAAATCTAAATTTGATAATAAATATGGATGTCGGGAGTCATTAGTAGATGCAATTCGAAGAGCTACTGATATTATGTTAGCTGGAAAAATTGCGGTTGTTGCAGGATATGGTGATGTTGGAAAAGGATCTGCTGAATCATTAAAAAATGCAGGAGTAAGGGTGATTGTGACTGAAATTGATCCAATTTGTGCTCTTCAAGCCTCAATGGAAGGATTTGAAGTGAAAAGAATGGATGAAGCAGCTAAAGAAGTGGATATAATAGTTACTGCTACTGGTAATAAAAACATTGTTACTGAACGTCATTTTAGAAGCCTTAAGGACAAAGCTATCGTATGTAATATTGGTCATTTTGACAATGAAATTGATATGGCTTGGTTAAATAGTAATTACGGTAATACAAAAATTGAGATTAAACCTCAAGTTGATAAATACACGATCGATAATAAGGATATAATCATATTGGCAGAAGGGAGATTGGTAAATCTTGGTTGTGCTACCGGTCATCCATCCTTTGTTATGTCTAATTCCTTTACTAACCAAACATTGGCCCAATTGGAATTATGGCTAAGAACCGATAATTATGAAAATAAAGTATATGTTTTGCCAAAGCATTTAGATGAAGAGGTAGCTAGTTTACATCTTGAAAAAGTAGGTGCTGTACTAGAGAAATTAACTGATGAGCAAGCAAAATATATTGGTGTTGATGTTAATGGACCATTTAAAAATGATGCTTACAGGTATTAGTATTTAATAAGTTACTTGATTATAATTTCATAAAAAAACCTCCATTTGGAGGTTTTTTTATGAAATTTATTTAATTATAAATTCTTAAGACCGCTCCGTTGTAAGTATACTTATAGGATTTTAATCCTGTAATTGCCGGGCCATTATTAGGTAGGCCGTTATTGACCATAGAAAATCGAGAAGAGCAACAGTCCGAATCAATTAATACTGCTATATTATCCGGGTCTTCAACTACAGCACATCCTTCTTCCATTTTATAAGGGCAATGACGGTCGAAAATAGCGAATTGATCTTCACTGATACGTATAATAGCAATACCTTTTGAACCTCCATTTACAAAAACAATTCCCGACATTGGATGAAGAAGTTCCAGGTATAATGGAAGACTAAGATTTAAAGTAATGTCGAAGGGAATATTTGGAATTGGACTTTCAACATTTTTATTATTACAAGAAAAAAAGGGAAGCAGTATTAATCCAAGTAATAAAGCAATGATTAATTTTTTCATTCTATTTTTATTGTCAATATGAAGACAAAGATACTAATATTAAAAATGATCCTTATACTTCTGTTTGTTGCTGCAAATAAACTAGATGCTCAGGACAATCCAAAGAGTAGCAAGAAAGTGCAAAAAGAAGTATTAAAACAACGTAAATCAAAAGAAAGGGAAGCCAAAAAGGATGATAAAAAAACGATAAAGGCACATTACAAAGCACAAGGAAAAAAAACAAGTAGAAGGATGAAGAGAAATCATAGAAAGTCAGATAAAAGGAAAAAAAACAAAAGGCCATTTTTCATGAAGTCTTGGTTTAGTTTTTATGATTTAGAAGTGTATAGAATTGAAATTATAGGATAATTTTTTTTTATAAAAAATGTTAAATACTATTTATTTTATTTTAGGTTTGTGTTTAGAAGGTTGAATTATTGAAAAAAAAATAAGCTGATAGGATTAAATTTTCTAGAATTTTTAACTTGTAAAGTCGGATTTATTTTTTCTATATTTACCACCGTTGTTGCGAAATTGAATTAAAACTTTTATCTATGTTGAAAAAGCTTTACTCTATTGTAATTGCTTTAGCGATTGCTCTACCATCTATTGCCCAATCTGGTTCTGGTACCCTAAAAGGAACAGTAACTGATGCAGAAACTGGTGAACCTATCCCATTTGCCGCAGTTGTCGCTAAAATTGGCGACAGACAGGTAGCTGGGACAGCTACTGATTTCGATGGGAATTATACAATCAAACCACTTTCTCCGGATAAGTATGATATTTATGTATCAGTGGTTGGTTATAACCCTAAGGTTATTACCGGGGTTATAATAAATTCTGATAAAATTTCTTTCCAAGATATTCCTGTAAGTGCAGGAATTGAATTGCAGGGAATTGATGTTGTTGCGTATACGGTTCCTCTTATTGATAAAGATGGTGGTTCAAGTGGAGGTACGGTTTCGAGTGAAGATATTGCAAATATGCCATTACGAAGTGCAACCGCAGTAGCAAGTACTGTTGCCGGTGTTGATACGGATGTTAATGGAAATACAAGTATTAGAGGAAGTAGATCTGAAAACACATATTATTATATCGATGGGGTAAAAGTAATTGGTACCACCAATTTGCCTAAATCTGCAATTCAAGAAGTTTCTGTTATTACAGGAGGAGTTCCAGCAAGTTATGGAGATGTTACCGGAGGTATCATCAACATTACTACCAAGGGAGCTGCAAGTATGTTTTATGGAGGTGTCGAGGGAGTTAGTTCAGGTTTCAAATCTGGAGAAAATGGGGTTGGATTGGATAAATTTGGTTATAATTTAGTAGAAGGGTCGATTAGTGGACCTTTGGCTTTTAAAAAGGATTCAACAGGTAAAAATGTCCGTTCAATAATAGGATTCTTTGCTGCTGCAAATTTCCAAAGTGAATTAGATAGTCGACCTACTTTTGGATTAATGAAAATGAATGATGACGTTAGGCAATCATTGCTTGACAATCCATTGAGAATTTCTCAAAATGGTCAATCAGCTCAATATAATGCAGAATTTTTAAATGCAGATTCTTTTCATAAAGTTTCTACTCGGCAAAATGATTTAGGTCAGCAGATAAATGTTTCTGGAAAAGTTGATATTTCGCCAACCGAATTGTTTGATATTTCTTTAGGTGTTCAATACAATTGGGCTAAGGATAATAATTTTAACTATGCGCGTTCTTTAGCAAATTCAGAAAATAATGCACAATCAATCGATAATACGCTTCGTACCTATATTCGTTTTGTACAACGTTTTCAAAATGGAGAAGGTTCAGGGGGGGTTAGAAATGCATATTATCAAGTTCTTGTTGATTACACAAAAGAAAGTGGAAATATATTAGATCAAACCCATGGCGATAATTTATTTGACTATGGATATTTAGGTAAATTTGATACTTATACAACTGATAATTATGTCTTTGATCCAAATCGACAAGCTTATCTTGGAGCAGGATGGAGAGATACAACAGTTACTTTTGAGGCTAGTGATGTAAATTCAGATTTAGCCGCTATAACGAGTCAATACTATGATTTCTTTTCTGGTGATAATGCTAAAATAGCTAGTCTGACATCTATTCAAGAAGGTGGAGGATTGATTAATGGAGAAAGCCCACAAACAATTTATGGTTTATGGGAAAGTCCAGGAGCGAAGAGTAATTATTATCAAACTTATGATAATCAGCAATTTAGAGTATCAGCAATGGGTTCTGGAGATATTGGAGGCCATGCTTTTCAAATTGGAGTTGAATTTGAACAACGAACTGAAAGTTATTTTTCAGTAGGTGATGTTGGGGGGAGAGGACCGGTAAATCTTTGGTTAGCAGCACGTCAACAGGCAAATACACATTTACAAGAAGCTGATTTAAGCGATTCGACAATTACTTTTCCAAACGGAACCTATGCTTATATTACCTATCCAAGATTGGTAGATTTAAATTCTCAATCTACTTTTGATAGAAACCTCAGAACAAGTCTTGGGATGGATCCAAATGGAAACGAAATAATTGATGTTGATGCTCTTTCTCCTGATCAGTTGAATCTTGGTTTATTTAGTCCGGATGAATTATTATCCTCAGGACAAAATTATGTATCCTATTACGGTTATGATCATACCGGAGCAAAAATGAAGACGACTCCAAATTTCCTTGATTTTTATACTCAAGTTGATGATAATGGAGATTTTACACGTGAAATTGGAGCTTTCCGACCAAATTATGTTGCAGGTTATATCATGGACAAGTTCGCCTTTAACGATATTATATTTAATGTTGGGGTTCGTGTAGATCGATACGATGCGAACCAGGGAGTATTAATTGATCCTTATGTATTAGGACAAACTTATAAAGCAGGTGATATTTCTGAAATTGGAGGCGTAGATGTTTCACATCCTGAAAATATTGGCAGTGATTATGTAGTTTATGTGGATAATATTAATGATCCTTCGAGAGTAGTAGGTTATAGAAATGGAGATGATTGGTTTGATAATTTAGGAGCACCAATTCAGGACCCTAGTTTATTGACAGTAGGTGGAAATATTAATCCTTATTTAGTAAATGGGGATGATGATCTAAAAAATATTTCAACTGCTTTTGAGGATTATAAACCACAAGTGAATGTAATGCCTCGAATTGCGTTTTCATTTCCAATATCAGATGTAGCTTTATTTTTTGCACATTATGATATATTAACGCAACGTCCAACGGGAAACAACATTCTTAATCCAATTGACTACTTATATTTACGTGATATCGCGGGTAGCCGTCTATTAAATAATCCAAATCTTAAATCTTCTAAAACGGTAGATTATGAGTTAGGTTTTCAACAGGTTGTTTCCAAAACATCTTCATTGAAAATTGCGGCTTTTTATCGTCAGATGGAAGATCAGATACAAATTAGAAGTTATGTTCAGGCATATCCGGTTACTTATAGGGCTTTTGATAATATCGATTTTGGTACTGTAAAAGGACTTTCATTAACCTATGACTTAAGACGAACAGGGAATATTAGATTAACAGCATCTTACACCTTACAATTTGCTGAGGGAACAGGATCAAATACTCAAACTGCCCTTGCTTTAATTAATGCAGGTCAACCAAACTTAAAAACGACTAGTCCATTGAATTTTGATCGAAGACATAGAGTAGTTCTTACCTTTGATTATCGTTATTCAAGAGGGGTAGATTATAATGGACCAATGATAGGTTCATCTCAGATTCTTGCCGACTTTGGTGTGAATTTAATAGGTGATTTTGGTACAGGTACTCCTTATTCAGACTCAAAACGTGCGGCTAGTTTATTTGAAGGAAATGGAGGAAATCAATTAAATGGTTCTATTAATGGATCTAGATTGCCGACTACTTTTCGTGTAGATCTTCAAATTGATAAAAGTTTTCCAATTGTGCTAGGTAGCAAAGAAAATGGGGATAATAAAATGGGAAATCTTAATGTTTATTTATGGTTTGGTAACTTATTGAACACGATGAATATCGTAAACGTTTATCGTTTTACAGGAGTGCCAGAAGAAGATGGATATTTAGCAAGTGTGAGAGGTATTCAAGATGCAGAAAACCGACTATCACCTGAGTCATTTGAAAATTATTACAATATGAATATGCAAACGCCGTTCAATTACGCTTTTCCAAGAACGATACGATTGGGTGTTCGATTTGATTTTTAATTAAAATTTATTAGCATAGAAATAAAACTGAATTATGAGGAGAGCCATTACTTATATTCTAATATTAACAGGAATTCTTTATTCTGTAAATGGAGTAGCTAGAGAAAGTGAAAGTGAAAAGAAGAAAGGTCCAAGTTTAAATAAGGATCTTGCGGCAGATTGTGCCCCTTCATCTGCAAGAGCGGAATTGTCATTGAATAATGTACGATTTCTAATTGAGACAGGTGGAAATATGTGGGAAGAACGAGCCCTAGGATCACCTTATTATTTTGTTCCTAAGGAAGGGGAAAATAGTGTTCTTTTCGCTGGTTCATTATGGATGGGAGGTTATGATCCTGCAAATAATTTGAAATTAGCCGCAGTGCGATTTCGTCAAGTTGGAAATGATTTCTGGCCAGGACCATTAACAAATGATGGATCTGCATCTATTGAGCCTTCTGTATGTGCTGATTTTGACCGTTTTTGGAGAACTACGAAACAAGAAGCTCAGCTCCATTCATTATGGTGGCAAAGAATAAATGATGGAGATCCTGAAAATGATAACGATCCTCCTTTTGAAAATGGTTATGTAATTCCTCAGAGTTTTATTAATTGGCCAGGAAATGGAAATATTTCTCAAGGTCAAGATGCTATTCTCGGACCCTTCTTCGATCAAAATGGAGATGGAATTTATGCTCCAAATGAAGGTGATTACCCGGATTATAATTTAGCTGGAAATACCGATTGTAGAAATAAATTTAGAGAAGATCCAGTTCCTTTATTCGGAGATGAGAATTTATTCTGGATCTTTAATGATAAAGGAAACGTTCATACTGAGTCTTCCGGAGAACCTATAGGTATGGAAGTAAGAGCTCAAGCATTTGCTTTTGCAACTTCAGATGAAATAAATTCAATGACCTTTTATAATTATGTAATGATCAACCAAGGGTCCTTGACTCTGCAAGACACTTATTTTGGTCAATGGGTTGATTGTGATGTTGGAAATGCAACTGATGATTATGTTGGATGTGATGTTCAAAGAGGGTTAGGTTATGCATTTAATGGAGATGAAGATGATGAGTCATCTCAATCTGGACCTGGATATGGTATCAACCCTCCAGCAATTGGAGTTGATTTTTTCGAAGGGCCTTTTCAAGATGCTGACGATATTGATAATCCTTTAGTTTATGATTATAGTGAAGCTACAGATCTAGACGGAATCCCTTATCAAGGAATTGGAATTGGTTATGGAGATGATGTTGTAGATAATGAAAGATTTGGTATGCGTGCCTTTCTTTATCATAATAATAATTCAACAAATACCGGTGACCCCCAAATTGCAATTGAATATTACAATTACTTACAAGGGATTTGGAGAGATGGTACACCAATGACTTATGGAGGAACAGGTTATAACCCTGCTGATCCAAGTGCCATTCCTGCAAAGTATATGTTCCCAGGAACAACTGACGCAATTGGCTGGGGGACTGGCGGAAACGTTTTACCTGAGTGGTCAGAATCAGCAGAAGGGAATCCTGCAGCCGATAGACGATTTATTCAATCTGCAGGACCTTTTACACTTGAACCAGGAAATGTAAATAACATTACTGTTGGAGCAGTGTATGGTAGAACTTCTTCTGGAGGTGCAGAAGCATCTGTAGCAGTTGTTCAAGCGGCGGATGATAAAGCTCAGAAATTATTTGATAATTGTTTTTTATTACTTGAAGGACCGGATCAACCTGATATGAGTATGACTGAGTTAGATCAAAAGTTGATACTTTTTTTAACTAATGAAAATTCCTTGTCATCCAATGTTCATGAATCTTATTTTAAAAAGGATCCAGGAATTCCTGATTTTATTGATGATGGAGAAGGAAATTTAATTCCAATTCCTGAGGAGGATCAAAGGTATAAATTTGAAGGTTATAAAGTTTATCAAGTTTCAGATCAGGAAGTGACCGCTGAAGATCTTAATGACCCTGATAAAGCACGTCTAATATTTCAAGTAGATATCGAAAATGATGTATCTCAAATAATAAACTGGATTTATGATGATGTTGTTGGATATTCAATCCCAACAGAAATGGTTAACGGTCAAAATGATGGTATTTCTCATGCATTTGAGATCACTAGAGATGCTTTTGCTCAAACAGGGGTTGATTTGATTAACTTCAAAACCTATTATTACCTTGTATTGGCCTATGCACATAATGAATTTTATCCTTATAATCCTACAACTGGTGAAGGGCAATCAAGAGCTTATCTTGAAAGTAGAAAATCACCTACAGGTTCATTAAAACTAGTTAGTGGAATACCTCATAAAGTGAATCCTGAAAATGATGGAACGATAACAAATAGTTCTTTTGGAGATAATTTTCAAGTAACTCGAATAGAAGGAAAAGGTACAGGAGGGGAAAATAATATCGTCATGTTAGAACAAAAAACTATTGACGAAATCATGGCTGCTGAGCCATATAAAGCTAATGAGTTAGATTACAAAGTAGGCTCTGGACCGATAGAAATATATGTTGTGGATCCATTATTGGTGAAAAATTCGGACTTTATTTTTGGTATAGAAAATAAGGGTCTTTCCCTTGATGATTTTGCAAATGATGAATCTCGTTGGTTTCTTATTGATGAAGCTGTTGGTGACACTATATGGGCTGACACTACATTAATGATTCATAATGAACAATTGATTCCTGATTACGGTATCGCAGTTAACGTTGATCAATATGTATTTCCTACGAATTTTAAAGGTGCAAGTGAACGGGAATATGGTTTTACTGATTTCCTTTATGCAGAAATGGTATTCGCTGATTCTTCTCTAGCTTGGTTACAAGGAGTGGCCGATCAGGAAGGCGCTTCAATTGCAAATTGGATTCGTAGTGGAACTACTTATATCGAAGGTGGTGGATTTCCATCTGATTATATTGGACAGGACGATACACAGCAATATGAATCAGTTCTTGGTGGTACTTGGGCTCCTTTTACTCTGGTTCAAAATGACACTTTATATTCTCCAGGAGGAGATGCAATGAATAACTATATTCAAAAATCACAATTAAGTGAATTGAACAGTGTTGATATTGTTTTTACAAGTGATAAATCGAAATGGACTCGATGTGGTGTTTTAGAATCTCAAGCGCAACCAGCTTTAGCTGAAGGCGGAGCTGAAGAGAAATTTTTGAGGCAACATGCTTCAGTTGATCGTGACGGAAATACAGATACTGATGAAGCCACAAATGGTGGTACTCAACCGACTGGATTCGGTTATTTCCCAGGATATGCTATAGATGTTTCTACTGGTGAAAGATTAAATATGGCATTTGCAGAGGATTCATATTTAGTTGGAGATAATGGTAATGACATGTTATGGAATCCTAGTAGCAGAATAGCCACAACCTTTGGTCAACCAATTATTGGTGGTCAGCATTACATTTATGTTTTCAAAAATTTACGGGCAGAAGAACCAGACATAAGTAAAAAGGATAAATTAATGCCAAGTTATGATGCTGGAGAATTTTTTAATGAGAATATTGAAGCATCAACTGCAAGACGTAGAAGGGTATTTAATTCAGCTACATGGTGTAATATTCCATTGCTGAGCCCAGGTATGAGTCTTCTATCTCTTGAAGATGGATTGATCCCTACAGAAACTACTGTTAGAATAAGAGTGGGGCGTCCCTACATGACCTATGCGACTACTGCTGATCAACCTCAGCCATTTAATCCTAAGGATATGATTAACTTTTTGGACAGCACTCAATATTCTATAAATGACTGGTCTCCTTTATATCGATTTACGACGGATGGTTTTGGTACTGAAACGAATGTAACAACCCAGGCCGAAGATTTCCTTAGCGAGATAAGAGTTGTCCCTAATCCTTATTATGCCTATTCAGCTTATGAAACAGGAAGGTTAGATACACGTGTTAAACTGATTAATTTACCTCAGACATGTACTATCAGCTTTTTTAATATGGGTGGTACTATGGTTAGACAGATACAAAAAGATAATCCACTTACTTATCAAGATTGGGACTTACAAAATCAGGATGGTGTTCCAGTTGCAGGTGGTGTATATGTAATTCATATCGATGCTGGATCACTAGGTGAAAAAATAGTTAAGTTCTTCTGTGTAATGAGACCTCCAGATTTAGAGAACTTTTAATACTAACAAAAAAGAATTTGTCTTTGGGGCATATTGCCTCAAAGACTCAATTTTAAAAGAAAAAAAGTACTATGAGCATATTTTTTACTCCAAAAATGAAAAAACTTATAGTAGGAGTTCTAGTCATGTTGGTGACTGGACCCCTTTGGGCAGGTAATAACAATCGTGCTGGATCAGCAGGTGTACCTCAACTATTAATTATGCCTTGGGCGAGAACAGGTGGATTAGCCGGTTCTAATTTGGCCAATGTACAGGGAATGGAAGCGATGACTTTTAATGTTGCCGGATTAGCATTTACCGAGGGAATAGAAGTGGGCTTAGGTAGTCTTCTTTATATGGGGAATTCAGGCATTTACGTTAATAGTTTAGGCTTAGCATTACGACTTGGTGAATCAAGTAGTACATTAGGCCTAAGTGTTACCCAAGTTAGTTATGGTGATATTGAAATAACTACTACTGAATTTCCGGAAGGAGGACTAGGTAGTTTTTCACCAAATTTTTTAAGTTTAGGATTAAGTTATGCTAAGGAATTTTCAAATAGTATTTATGGAGGAATCACACTTAAATTGGTAAGTGAGTCTATCTCGAATGTTTCTGCTAGTGCTATCGCTTTTGATGCAGGTATTAATTATGTAACCGGTGACAGAGAGAATATAAAATTTGGGATTACTTTAAGAAATGTTGGTGGACAATTAAAATTTAATGGTGATGGTTTTGATGTTCAAGCGATACAACAAAATTCAGTAAATGTTTCTACGCTGCAAAGCCGATCAGAAGGTTTTGAAATGCCGGCACAAATGGGTCTTGGAATTACGTATGATTTATATTTATCTGAAACTAGTATTTTGGATCTTAATTTTACTTATCTGGCTAATTCCTTTACTAAGGATCAATTTAATTTTGGAGTAGGATATGGTTTTAAAGATCTGGTTCATTTAAGTTTTGGCTATTTATATGAAAATGGAATTACCAATACTTCAGATAGAAACACTGTTTATACAGGTCCTGCTGCCGGATTAACAGTAAATATCCCTATTGGTAAAGGAGGATCGGTTTTAGGATTAGATTATGGATATCGATTTACCAATCCATATAATGGATTTCACCAATTTGCTTTACGATTCGGCTTTTAATACAAACGATTTTTATTACATTTGTACTTCATAAACAGCAGGAGAACTTTCGGGTTCTCCTACTTATTTATTGTATCTAAGAACAAATATTATGGCGAATATTTCATACTATACCCAAGAAGGGCTGGATAAATTAAGAAATGAGGTTAAGCAGTTACAAACTGTTGAAAGACCAAAAATTTCTCAGCAAATCGCAGAAGCAAGGGATAAAGGTGATTTATCTGAAAATGCAGAGTATGATGCCGCAAAAGAAGCCCAAGGGCTACTGGAAGCTCGTATTGCTAAACTAGAAGATCTTATTGCTAACGGCCGACTTATTGACGAATCCCAAATAGATACTTCAAAAGTATATATACTTTCAAAGGTTAAAATTAAACACCTTAAATTGAAAAAGGATTTTGAATATACCCTTGTAGCAGAAAATGAAGCGGATATTAAACTAGGCAAAATTTCAATTGAATCGCCTATAGGAAAGGGACTTGTTGGTAAAGAAATAGGAGATATAGCTGATGTTGAAACACCAAATGGAGTCGTTCAATTTGAAGTATTAGGAATTTCAAGATAAATGAGCAGCATTTTTAGTAAAATTGTAGCAGGAGAAATACCAGCCTATAAAGTTGCTGAAAATGATCGATTTCTAGCCTTTTTAGATATTTTCCCTATACAACGAGGACATGTTCTTGTTGTTCCGAAGCTAGAAGTTGACTATATTTTTGATCTTAAAAAAAGTGATTATACCGATTTGATGGCCTTTTCTTATGATATTGCCGTTAAAATCAAGAAGGTTATAAAATGTAATAGAATTGGAGTTGCAGTGCTTGGACTCGAGGTTCCTCATGCTCATGTTCATCTTATTCCAATTAATAATGAAAGAGACATGAATTTTTCGAATCCAAAGAAAACATTCACTGCTGAGGAAATGCAAGAAGTCGCCCAGATGATCAAAAATGCTTAAGGTTTTTTTCTACCCGGATTCTGACTAATGAAGGCTTTCCATCCTGTATAATTTTTACCTTCTCCGCTACTTCCTCCTTGAAAATTATGACAAACAGCAGCCGCTAAACCGTCCGTGGCATCTAAGTATTTAGGTAATTCCTTTAAATTCAATAAGCTTTTTAACATTGCTGCAACTTGTTCTTTACTCGCATTACCATTTCCTGTTATAGATTGCTTTATCTTTTTAGGAAGGTATTCACTTATAGGAATATCCCGATATAATCCAGCAGCCATTGCTACACCTTGCGCTCTACCTAATTTTAGCATGGATTGAACATTTTTACCATAAAAAGGAGCCTCCAAAGCCATTTCATCAGGATGATATTGGTCGATTAATTGGAGTATTCTTTCAAAAATCACTTTCAGTTTTTTACTGTGATTATCATATTTAGCCAAATGAATAATTCCCATTGTTAGCAACTCCATTTTATTACCTCTAACCATTATAATCCCATAGCCCATAACAATGGTTCCCGGATCTACGCCTAAAATGATTTTTTCCTCCACTAAAATGTATATTTGTCGTTCCCAAATGTAAGGAATGCAAAGCATCATAAAGAATAGTATTTTAAAGAAATTATTGCGGTTTTTCCCAATCGTAATATTG